>JADYZS010000348.1 GCA_020853075.1 Anaerolineae bacterium
AGGTCTCTGGCTCCGGGCCACCAGCGCCACGGCCCTGACCATCACTGGCACGGCTCCCATCACGACCACGATCCCGCTCTGCCTGGGCTGGAACCTGGTCGGCTACCCGGCTGCGACCCCCGCGCCTCTGCCCGCCGCGCTGGCGAGCATCGCAGGCAAGTATGATCTGGTCTATGCCTACAACGCGAGCGACGCCGCCGACCCCTGGAAGCAGTTTGACCCCAACGCCCTGCCCGCCGCCAACGATTTGACCGAGATGACGCCGGGGATGGGGTATTGGATTCGGGCGACGCAGGCGGCGATGTTGGTCATTCCATAATCACGGTGAAATCCATGTCCACTACTGCCACGCAACGTGCTGCCCTCCTCGTCGCCATGATGTCCGCCTTCGCCACGCCCTTCATGGGCTCCGCCGTCAACATCGCCCTCCCCACCATCGGCAAAGAGTATCAGATGGATGCCGTGCGCCTCGGCTGGGTCGCCACCGCCTACCTCCTGGCCGCAGCCATGTTTCTCGTTCCTTTCGGTCGCCTGGCCGACATCTACGGGCGCAAGCGCATCTTCACCATCGGCACCCTGGCCTACGGCACCTCGTCGCTCCTATGTGCCCTCGCACCCTCCGGCACAGCCCTCATCATCTTCCGCGCCTGTGAGGGAGCGAGTGTCTCCATGATTTTCGGTACCGGCACCGCCATTCTCACCTCGGTCTATCCGGCCAAAGAGCGGGGCAAGGTGTTGGGGCTCAACGTGGCCGCGGTCTACCTGGGTCTCTCCCTGGGGCCGACCATCGGCGGTTTTTTGACGCAACTCCTCGGCTGGCGGAGCGTCTTCCTGGTCAACATCCCTTTCACCATCATCGTCGTCACGGCCATTTTCTGGCAGCTCAAAGGGGAATGGGCCGAGGCGAAAGGCGAGAAATTTGATTTTCCCGGCTCTATCATCTACGGCATCGCCCTCATCGCCATCATGTACGGCCTCTCGCTCTTGCCGGAAGCTGCTGGGGCCGTGGTGATCCTGGTCGGCGTGCTGGGAATCGTCGCCTTCATCATCTGGGAGCTACGCACGCCGAGCCCCGTGTTGGATGTAGGCTTGTTCCGTGGCAATCCGGCTTTCGCCTTTTCCAACCTGGCCGCGCTCATCAATTACAGTGCCACTGCCGCCGTCGGCTTCCTCATGAGCCTCTACCTACAAAATGTGAAGGGTCTCGGCCCGGAGAGCGCGGGCCTGGTCATGATTGCCCAGCCGATCATGCAGGCCATCTTCTCGCCCTTTGCCGGGCGATTGTCTGACCGGACGGAGCCGCGCCTGGTCGCCTCGGCGGGGATGGTGCTCACCGTCACTGGCCTCTCCCTCTTCACTCTACTTAGTGAAACCACGCGGCTCCCCTTCATCACGTTGGGTCTCGTTTTCCTCGGCCTCGGCTTTGCCCTCTTCTCGTCGCCCAACACCAACGCCGTGATGAGCTCCGTCGCGAAGCGATCCTACGGCGTCGCCGCGGCGACGCTCGGCACCATGCGGCTGACGGGGCAGATGTTTAGCCTGGGCGTCGCGGTGCTGATCCTCGCCGTACACATGGGCAGGGTGCAGATCACCCCGCAGGTCTTCCCCGTTTTTCTTCAGAGCGCGCGGATCGCGTTCGCCGTTTTTGCCGTCCTCTGTGTCGGTGGCATCTTTGCCTCGTTGGCACGGGGGAACATGCGCTCATGAGTTGTGAACGCGGGCGCGAGGCCCGTAACCGTATCGCCCTCCGCACGTTTGTTAGCGCGAGAAGACAACCGATTGGTCAGCGGATAGGTAGGGGCGCAGCATGCTGCGCCCCTAAACGACGCCGCAGCATCCGCTGACTCCGATAGTAACCCCATGCCCAATTTCCTATTGGTTTCGTGCTTTTCGTAGCGTATAATGCGATTATGGAACAATGGGAGCATCGCGCCCAGATGAGGCACGGACAGAGACCGGGACGGATGGCTCCACGCCTGGTGAGCGTTGCTCTAGCCGCGGCGATGGCAAGCGGCTTATGGTGGGTGGTCGCCTCAGGAAGCAACCTCGCGCTCTCTAACGCCGCGCCCGCTTTCCTCTGGCAATACGGCCCCATCTTCGTCTCCGGCGTCATGGGCGCGAAAGGCCCGACCGTGGCCGACGTGGATAACGACGGCACATTGGAAATCATCGTTCCCGCGGCGGGCGAAGGTGTGGACGTCATCAACCACGATGGCACGCTCCAACAACACCTGACCATCGCGCCCAGCCACCACGTCCGTGCCGCGCCGACGGTGGCAAACCTGGACACCGACCCCCAATTGGAAATTATCGCCATCACCGAACTCTACGGCGACAACTACGTCTATGCCTTCAACCCCAACGGCTCCGTCCTCTGGTCTTTCCGGCTCAACCCGCGCGACCTGAACAACGACGCCAGCAACGACGCCGACGCCGACCGCAACCGCTGTATAGACGGTACGAGCGTCTGCATCTCCGTCTATGATGCCCGCTACCTGGCTCCCAACCCGGCCCATGCCGATTGGCAGATCGGCGAATGCCAGAACGGAACCGCCAACGATTGCGGCGTCTCTCCAAAACCGGGCGAGATAGAGTATCCCGGCTTCTCCGTCGCCGTGGGCGACGTGGATGGCGATGCCAAGCCGGAGGTCATGGTCGCGGTCAACGTCCGCTACAACTTCAACGACTACACCCACAGCCCCGGCAACCCCAACGGCGTCGGCGAGCCCGGCAATACTAACGACGCCTACGATGGCCTCCTCTACGCTTGGAACGGCGAGAACGGCACTCTGGTCAGCGGCTTCCCCTTCTACGACCATTTCGGCCTCGGCTCCACACCGGCCATCGCCGACGTGGACGGCGACGGCGTGGATGACGTCATCGTGCACAGCGACGCCGACCGCTACTTCGCGCTCAAAGGCAACGGCAGCGTCATCAAAGCCTGGGGGCACGTCAGCATGATCCGGGGCAACGGCTATGGCACGCACCCGGTTGCCGCCGACGTCAACGGCGATGGCAAGAACGAAGTCCTGATGACCACCTGGGTCAACCCCGATTTCACCAACCCGGAGCATACCCGCGGCCTCCACCTCTTTGACAGTTTCGGCGAGCGCATGGCGGGTACGCCCCTGGAATTTCTCCCCGCCTACGATAGTGAGATCGCCAACCAGTACCACACCTACGGCCCGGAACTAACGCCCGCCGTGGTGGACGTGGATGGCGACGGCACGCCGGAGATCATCACCCCGGCCACCGACAAGAAACTCCACCTCCTGCAATGGAACGGCGCGACCTTCAGCGAGCGCGCGGGGTGGCCCAAGTCGCTGGGCGATTTCATGGGTTCAGAAGCCGTCGTCGCGGACGTGGACGGCGACGCAGAGCCTGAGATCATCCTCGCCGTCTATGACCACAAGAAGCAGTTGCGCGGCGGCCAGGTGCTCGCCTGGAACCTGGACGGCACGGCGGTCGCAGGCTGGTCTATCAGTGTTGGCGGCATGAACGGCTTCAAAGGGCCGGCCGCGGTGGGCGACCTGGACAACAACGGCTTCCTGGATATTGTTGTCATCGGTGAGAATGGACAGGTGTACGCCTACTCCACCTCCGGCAACCGTCCTGAAAAGACCCTCTGGTCGCAGCATCACCGGGACGCGGCCCACACCGGACGTATGCCATCCCTGAGCGCCCAACAGCCGCGCGGCATCACCGCGGCCATCGGGCCGCACAGCGTCTCCCTGTCGTGGAGCGTCGCCAATGCCAGTGGCATCACCGGCTACAAGGTCTATCGCCGCGGGCCGGGGGAAGCAAATTACACCCTCCTCACGGGGAGCCCCATCGGCTCCACCTCGTACCACGATAGTAACCTGGCCGACGGCTCCCTCTACGTCTATGTCATCGGCGCGGTCACGGGCGGCGGCGAGGTGAAGTCCGCGCCCTTCGCCGCGCAGACGGGCCTGGCCGCGAACCTTCTGACCAACCCTGGCTTTGAGGCCAACCTGGCCCATTGGGATTTCATCATCAGCAACCTTACCGGCATCGGCTACAACCTTGCCAGCGACACGGCAACCTACCATCGCGGCCGCGGCAGCGCCCGTGTGGACCTCAACAGCCCCACGGCGGGCTTCCAACATCTGAGCCAATACAAACCCTACGACGCGCCTCAGCCTGACCGCATCCTGGGCGTGACGCCGGGCGCGCAATACGTCTATGGCGGCTTTATCCGTACACAGGGCTTGAGCCCGCTTTCCACCCAGGTGAAGGTGGATCTGACCATCGTGGACGTGGCGCCGACGCCGGTAGCCTTCCCGACGCCGGACAATCGCACGCAGCAGGTTGTCAACAATACCACCGGCTGGATCTACGTCTCGCGCCTCTTGACCATCCCGGCGGGCATCACCCAGACCCAGATCAACCTGCGGATAGCGCGCGGGTCGGCGACGACGGGGAGCGTCTGGCTGGACGACGCGGTCTTCCGGCGCAAAGAGACAGGGATGGACCAATGGGTCTATCCCAATGCAGCCTGGAAATATAGCGACACCGGCACCGACCTGGGCACGGCCTGGCGCGGCACCGGCTACAACGACGCTGCCTGGCAGCAGGGCGTAGGCCCCCTGGGCTACAACTATGCGGGCCTGGGGACTACGTTGGCCTCCGGGCGCACCACCTATTATTTCCGCCGCAAGGTTACCATCTCCTCTCTGCCCACCGATGCCACCCTGTGGGTCAAGTATGATGACGGCTTCGCGGCCTACCTCAACGGCGTCCTGGTGGCCCGCAACGATAACATGCCCTTCAGCGACAGCCCACCTTATGCTTACGTGACCCAGAGCAGATTGGCCGGGAACAGCCCCTATGCGTCTTCGGGGTACGAAGCCTACGATTTGAGCCCCTTCGTCGGTCTCTTCCAGACGGGGACAGATGCCAACGTTCTCGCCATAGAGGTACACCAGCACCAGGCCGGTGATACCGATGCCTTCTTTGATGCCTGGCTGGAGGCGAAAGCATCGGGCCCGCCGCCGCCCGTGCCGATTCCCCTGGCCGCCGGTTGGAGCCTCATCTCATTGCCGGTGCAGCCCACAGATGGTAGCATCGCCACTCTGGTCGCGGGCGCGACACCTTCCGGCAGGATCGCCGAGGTGTGGGTCTTTGATCGCGGCGGCAGCAACTGCACCGCTGGGACCTGGAAATACTACAAGCCGGGCGATGGGAGCAGCACCCTGAGCACGGTGGATCACAAGATGGGCCTCTGGGTCAAGACGACGGCGGCGACCACTCTGAATGTATCGGGCACGCTGCCGCCTTCAACGAACATCTCCCTGTGTAGCGGCTGGAATCTGGTGGGCTATCCGGCGAGCACAGCAGAGGCGGTAGGAACATCGCTCTCCGGTCTGCCAGTGGCGCGCGCCCTGGCCTACGAGACGGCGGCGGGCGCGTGGCGGCGTTGGGATACGGCCATCCCTTACGCCGCTTTGCTTGCCAACTTTGAGCCGCAGCAGGGCTATTGGCTCTACGCCACCAGCGCGGCCACGTGGACGGTTCCGTAAGGCAAGTCATCACCACAAAGGCACAAGGGTTATATTGATCTCTGTGCCCTCCGTGTCTCCGTGGTTTAGTCTCTTTGAAAATGAGCAGGAACGCATCATGAAATCACGATTCCATACCGGATTGGGCCTCGTCCTTGCCCTGGGCTTGCTGGCGGCGGGCGGGGGGCTTATCACGTGGGCATCTCCGGCCCCTGAGCCCATCGTTGCTGCTCCTACCGGCGCGCCCATCGGCCCCTGCCAGATGTTCCCTCCCGATAACGTCTGGAACGCGCGCATTGACCACCTGCCGGTGGATGCCAAATCCATCGCCTACGTGAACGGCATCGGCGCATCGGGGGGGCTGAAGGCAGACTTCGGCTCCGGCTTATGGAACGGGGGCCCTATCGGCATCCCTTATACCACGGTGTTGGGGTCGCAGCCCCTCGTCACCGTCACCTTTGATTACGACGACGAGAGCGACCCCGGCCCCTATCCGATTCCCCCCAACGCGCCCATTGAAGGTGGCCCTGATGCCGACGGCGACCGCCACGTCCTCGTGGTGGATACCGGCCATTGCAAACTCTATGAGTTATACTATTCCTGGCCGCAGCCCGACGGCAGTTGGCAGGCCGGTTCCGGCGCCATCTTTGACCTGAACTCCAACGCGCTCCGGCCCGACACCTGGACCTCTGCTGATGCTGCGGGCTTCGCCATTCTGCCGGGGCTGGTGCGTTACGACGAGGTGGCTTCCGGCGTCATCAACCATGCCATCCGCTTCACAGTGCCACAGACGCGGCGGGCCTACGTCTGGCCGGCGCGCCATTACGCTTCTGACCTGACCGATCCGAACCTGCCGCCTATGGGCCAGCGGTTCCGGCTCAAGGCCAGTTTTGACATTTCGGGTTTCTCGCCCAAGAACAGGGTTATCCTCACCGCCCTCAAGACCTACGGCATGTTCGTGGCCGATAACGGCGCCGCCTGGTACATTTCGGGTGTGCCCGACGAGCGGTGGAACAACGACGAACTGCGCGAACTCCTGACCGTGCATGGCTCCGACTTTGAGGCTGTGGACGAATCTTCTTTGATGGCCGACCCTGATTCCGGGCGGGTGGCGAACTTTACCAGCGCGGCGACGGTGACCTTGAGCGCAGGCTGGAACCTGGTTTCGCTGCCGGTGCAACCCATCAGCGGCAACGTCGCCAGCCTGGTCGCGGGCGCGACGCCTTCCGGCAGGATCGCCGAAGTGTGGGCCTTTGACCGTGGCGGGAGCAACTGCACCGCCGGGACCTGGAAATACTACAAGCCAGGCGATGGGAGCAGCACCCTGAGCACGGTGGATCACAAGATGGGACTCTGGGTCAGGGCGACGGGGGCGACCACGCTGAATGTGACAGGGACACTCCCAACCTCAACCCAGATACCGTTGTGCAGCGGTTGGAACCTGGCTGGTTACCCGGCGTCCACAGGGGAGGCGGTGGGAACGTCGCTCTCCGGTTTGCCGGTGACGCGCGCCCTGACCTATCAGGCGGGCGGCTGGCTGAATTGGGAGAAGAACATCCCATACGGGAATGCGCTCGCCAGCCTGGAGCCGGAGCGAGGGTACTGGCTCTACGCAACCGGCCCGACGACCTGGACCGTGCCGTAGACTGCCCATATAGCGGCCGGTGATATACGGCAAGATTTCCCCTCACCCCCGTCCCGTATGGCGAGTACACCCACGGGACTTGTCCCTCTCCCGCAAGGCGTTGGGAAGAACGCACCGTGTACGCCAAGCCGTACTCGGCATGGTGGGTACACGGGAGAGGGGAGTCGGCCAAGACCCTCTCCCCTTTGGGTTGAAGGGCGGACAGTTTTTAGGGAGATAGCACCTTAACATCCGAAGCAGATTGTGGTAAGCTGACATGATAGACCTCTAAAAGGGAAACCAACAGGAGGGTATCATGTC
>JADYZS010000349.1 GCA_020853075.1 Anaerolineae bacterium
CGCGGCGGGGATGATACGGCGTCGGCACTTCGCCGATGCGGAAGCCCTGGGCCGCGGCGAGATGGAGCAGGAAGCGATGCCAGTCGGAGCGCAGCGGCGGAAGGCTGGTAATCACCTCGCGCCGGAAGGCTTTAATCCAGTTCATGTCGTGGACGCGGACGCCGAAGAGGAGGCGCGAGACCCGGTTATAGATGCCAGAGGCGAAGACCTTACCCTCGCGCCTCCCCTGTCGCCAGCCCGCGACCACGTCGTAGCCTTCGGCCAGTTTGCCGAGGAGCAGCGGGATATCCACTTCCGGGTCCGATTCCAGGTCGGCAGGGAGGAAGACGACCACGTCACCCTGCACGGCGCGGAAGCCGGTGCGCAGCGCGGCGGTGAGGCCCAGGGAACGGCGATGGTGCAACACCCGCAGGAAGGGAGTTCGCCGCGCGGCCAACCCATCGGCCAGTAACCCCGTGCCGTCGGTGGAGCCGTCGTTCACCAGAACCAGTTCACCCTCCAAATCGGAGGCAGTGAAGACGCGGCCCACCTTCTCCACCACCTCGGCCAGCGTCTCCACCTCGTCGCGGGCAGGAATGAGAACCGAGACGTTCACGCGCGATCCATGTAAGCGTGCACTGCGTCCGACACCTGTTTGACCTGCTCTTCCGTCAACTCCGGGTACATCGGCAGCGACAGCACCATCTGGCTGTAGCGCTCGCTGATGGGGAAATCGCCAGCGCGATAGCCCACGTCTTTGAGGGCCGGTTGCAGGTGCATCGGGATAGGATAGTGGATGCCGACGTCAATCCCCTTCTGGCGCAGGAACGACGAGAGGCCATCGCGCGCAGCCGAGCGCACGGTATAGCAATGGTAGATGGCGCGCACATGTTCCGGCTCGTAGGGGAGCACCAGGTCGGTATCGGCCAGGAGTTCGTTGTAGCGCATAGAGTGGGCGCGGCGTGCGTCGTTCCAGGCTTCCAGGTGGGGCAACTTCGCGCCTAGGATGGCCGCCTGCAACGCGTCCAGACGATAACCCCAACCCACCGTCTTGTGCTCGTATTTGGTGGTGCGCCCGTGGTTGCGCAGCAGGCGCACCTTATCCGCCAGTTCCGCGTTGTTCGTGACAACCGCGCCCGCGTCGCCATACGCGCCCAGGTTCTTGGAGGGGTAGAAACTGAAGCAGGAGATGTCGCCGATGCTGCCGGCACGCTTGCCTTTGTAGAGCGCGCCGTGGGCCTGGGCCGCATCCTCAATCACCTTGAGATGGTGCCGCTTCGCCACGTCCATGATGACGTCCATCTCCGCAGGCTGGCCGTAGAGGTGCACCGGCAGGATGGCTTTCGTGCGCGGCGTCACCGCATCCTCTATGCGCGAAGGGGCCATATTGTAGGTTGCCGGGTCTATATCCACCAAGACCGGCTTGGCCCCGGCCTGGACGATGGTCTCCACCGTGGCGAAGAAGGTGAAGGGCGTCGTGATGACCTCGTCGCCCGGCCCGACGTCGCACGCCTCCAACGCCAGGTGGAGGGCGGCAGTGCCCGAGTCCACGCCGACGCAATAGGCGACACCGCAGAAGGCGGCGAAGGCGGCTTCAAACTCCTCAACCTCGCGCCCCAAGATGAAACCCGTATGCCCCAGGACGCGCCGGATGGCTGCATCAATCTCCGGCCCGATTTGCCGGTACTGAGCCTGCAAATCAACGAGGGGAATAGTGTTGCTCACTTGACCGACTCCTTTTGCACCTGCTGTTCTTCAAGCAGGCGTTTAAGTTCTTGGCTGATGCGTTCAACCTCGGCGCGGGTCTCATCTATCTCGTTCAAGATGTGCACCGGCACGGCGAGGCCAAAAGAGGCGCGTTGGAGTTCCAACTTGCGCAAGGTGGAATTCCAGGCGCGCAACTGCTTCTTGAGAGCCTTAATCTCCTGCCCTCGGCCCGCCTCGGCCAACTCTTGTGTCGCCCGGTCCGACACGACGGAGACCGGCTGCGTCGCTACCTGCTCCGGGTTCTGCTTTAGCCAGGCGGCGAGGAACTGGTTGCCGACGGCCCAACGACCATATATCAGGCGGAGGTAGCCCAGGCCGTGGAGGCTGTAGGTGAAGGCGCGCACGGCGTCGGGCGGCAGGCCGGTCGCCACTTCCAGCGCGGCTTCGTCTTGCCCCGCCACTTCCATCACCGCCTTCAGCACCGCCCGCTCCCCATGGGAGAGGAGCCGCACATCCATAGAAAAGAAGGCGTCCAGCATCGGGTCGGGAAGGAGGTCGTCGGGCTGCGGCGGACGCAGGCTGTTGTCGTCCTGCCAGAGCCGGTGGCAGAGGAGTTGCAGCAGGTACGGGTGGTTGTTCGTATCCTCCTGGACGGCGGCCATCGTCTCCAACGAAACCTGGACGGGTTGGGGCGATTGGGCCTGGCAGATCAGGGCCTCGGTCTCCGCCGGGCGCAGCCGCTCCAGCGTGCGCAACGCGAAGCCCAAGAGGAAAGGCGAGTTGGGAGATTCGCGGCTCAGGTCGCTCAACGCGCCCAGGGCTTTGGTCGCGGCGATGACGGTGCGCAGGCCGGTCTGGCTCTGCATCGGCTTGCGCAACAAGTCCAACGTCAGCGGGTCCGCGCGCCCGACGGTGACCAGCGCCTCGGCCTCGTCCACCAGGAGGAGCACCCGCTTGCCCGCCTTTTTCACGGCCCGGCTCAGGCTACGCAGGACGGTTGGCACCTCCTTGCCTTCCAGGCCCTCGGCGCGCACGCCCAGAGGCTCAAAACGCTCCGCTGCGTCCTCCACCGCGCCGGCCAACTCGTGGCCCAGGTCGGCCAGCGTGCGGCAGCCCTGCAAATCCCAGAAGAGCGGGACGTAGCCGCCATCGGTGGCTTTGCTTCCCTTTGTGGGCGCGGCGGCGGCCTCCGGCGCGGCCAGGGCCAGGTATTCCAGGTGGCGCAGGAGCGAGGTCTTGCCCAGGCGGCGCGTGCCGACTACCCAATAGGCGTTATCCGCGCCGTGCAGCAATTGGTCAATCTGCCGCTCGCGC
>JADYZS010000350.1 GCA_020853075.1 Anaerolineae bacterium
AGACCTGGCCGTGCATGGGGGCGGAGTCAACAAAGTGGGGTGAGCGCAGATGGTCGGGGAGTTTCGCCATCATCGCGCCCGTCTCCGGCGTCTCTTTCCCCATCATCATCTCCGCCGTCGGCGTCTCCTTGGGCATTATGGCTTCAGCGGTGGGGGTTTCTTTCTTCATCATCTCCGCCGTCGGCGTCTCCTTGGGCATCATGGCTTCAGCGGTGGGGGTCTCTTTCTTCATCATCTCCGCCGTCGGCGTCTCCTTGGGCATCATGGCTTCAGCGGTGAGGGTCTCCTTCTTCATCATCTCCGCCGTCGGCGTCTCCTTAGGCATCATGGCTTCGGTGGTGGGGGTTTCTTTCCCCATCATGGTATCAGGTGTGGGGACGCGCGCGGGCGCGCACGATGCGAGCGAGATGGCAATCCCGATCCCGACAGAGAGCAGATAACGGTTCATGACAAACCTCCTGGTTTTACTTCGCGCCGGCAACGCTCCCGGCCTTGTGGGCTATAGGGATACGCGCGACGCGAGGGTGTGATATACGAGTGATCCTAATCCATCGCCCTTACCGGCAGGTTACGAAGATATTACCAACTTCTTAGGGAGATTTGTCATTATTTATGGAACTCCTCGGAACTTTTTTGCTTTCGTATCGTCTCTTATTGTAGAGACGGGTAACCAGAATATGGCGCGTCAGCGCGGGAGGTAGAAAATGAAACTCACTCGCTTCTTGGTGATCGTTGCTCTGTTGGGCAGCCTGGCACCGCTGGTGCCGACAGCGGCAGCGCAGGACGATGGCCCGGTCGTCCAACACACCGACATCGGCTGGCACGGTGATTACTACGCCACCAAGGACCTCACGGGGGCGGTAGTCCTCAGCCGCACCGAACGGGAGATTAACTTTGATTGGGGCACGGGGGCTCCCGGCCCCGGCGCGCCGGCGGACAGATTCTCGGCCCGCTGGAACCGCACCTACGACTTTGAGGGCGGCAACTACCGCTTCACCGTCGTCGTTGATGACGGCTTCCGGCTCTACGTGGATGGACGGCTTATCCTGGATAAATGGAAGGATCAGTCCGCCACCACCTACACCGCGGACATTGGCCTGGTTGGCGGCCACCACACCGTCGTCGCCGAATACTACGAGAACACCGGCGGCGCTGTCGCTAAACTGAGCTGGCGGCGGCTGACCGAACTGGGGGTTGAGGTCATCGTAGATGAATTGAGCGAGGGCTTCACCTGGGGCGGGCCGACCCGCGGACGGCGCGAGGCCCAGATCGGCTGGGTGGGACATATCTTCTACACCCGCAACGCCCGCACAGTCTCAGAGAACTGGGGGAAGTGGACGCCCATCCTCCCCACCGCCAGCAATTACCAGGTGTATGCCCACATCCCATCGCGCTATGCCGGAAGCCGCAGTGTCCGCTACCGCATCTTCCACAACGGCGTGCGCAACGACAAGATCGTGAACCAGTCGTGGTACTCCAACCAGTGGGTGAGCCTGGGAACCTACTATTTTGATGCTGCCAACGACGGTACCGAGTTCGTCATCGTGTACGACAACACGGGCGAGACTTACCTGAGCAAATACATCGCCTTTGACGCGGTCAAGTTCGTGAAACGGTAGATTAGGGCGTTTTCCTCTGGCCTGAAAATAGCGTTATCGTGAACATCCGGCCCTCACCCCCTTCCCCCTTCTCCCATATTTGGGAGAGGGGGCAAAGTCCCGTGGGCGTACCCTGGCCCGCGAGGCGGAGCCTGGGCGGGCTCGCCGTACGGGAGGGGGTGAGGGCCTGGATCGTCCTCCCTCTGCCAGATTTCCGTTTTTCGGCCAACTGAGTTAAACTGGGGCGCATGGATAAGCCCTCGCAGGGATACCTTGCTCTCTTTTTTATCGCCCTCGCGGCGACCGCGCTCCTTTCGTTTCGCGCCACCGCCAATCGCGGCCAGGTGAACGCCGCCCCGGCCCCTCGCGCGGCGAGCCCTCTGGCGGGCCCAATCCCTGTTGCCACAACCACCACCGATGAGCAGGTACCGGCGGTGGCCTTCAATAGCACCAACGGGCAATTCCTCGTCGTCTGGCTGGTACGCATAGATGACTCTATCTCCGCCGTCTATGGGCAGCGCTTCTCGGCAGAGGGGCAGCCCTTGGGTAGCAACTTCCTCATCGGCAGTGGTGGGGTCGCGTTCCCGCCTGCCACTCGCCCCCGTGTCGTCTGGAATTCGCAGAGCAATGAATACCTGGTTGCCTGGGATAGCCGCGACAGCAGCGGGGTCTTCCACGGCCAGCGACTGGCACCGGACGGCAACCTTCTAGGCGGCAGGCTGGATCTCATCGTGACGGGCGCTCCGAACGATGGAATGGACTTGGCCTATAACCCTACGCTCAACGAATACCTGATTATCTGGTCTGACCGGCGCGATCCCGACCCCGACTATCCGCAAGTCTATGCCCGCCGCCTTTCCAGCACGGGCTCTCCCCTCGCGAGCGAGTTCTTCGTATGTCCCAAGGCGGATCCGGTGATCTGCGACGGTCAGAGCCAACGACTTCCGGCGGTGGCTTACAACCCTCAGAGCCAGGAATACCTGGCCGTGTGGCAGGACTTCAGAAGGGGAAGCACCAACGTATTGAGCATTGACATTGTGGGCCGTCGCATCTCGGTCGCGGGTGTCCCTCTTGGCGGGAAAATCGTCATTGTCAATCCCGATACCGGCACGCAGACTCTGCCGGACGTTGCCGCCAATACCGCCAACAACGAGTACATGGTGGCCTGGCGCGACGGGCGCGAGGTCAGCAATAAACGCCGGATCTATGCTCAACGCATCTCCGCGGGAGGAAGCCTGCTCGGAGGTAACGTTCCGGTGAGCGCGGTCCTGGCCGACCAGCGGCATCCTGCCGTCGGAGCCCAGGGCGTGCCGGCAGGCTACACGGTTGCCTGGGCCGATAGTCGCAACTATCCTCCCTCTGACACGGGCACAAACAATGCCGATCTTTTCAGCCGTGTTTATGTCAACAATCCTAGCGCCTGGCAAAGCGAAGTGGTGTTGGGCAGCAACTTCGGCAAGGACTGGCCTGAATTGGCCTACGATGCCGCGCGCAGCCGCTACCTCGTGGTCTGGCAGGATGGGCGCAACGACCCCGACGGCGTGGCTCCGTGGCTCTTTGACATCTACGCCGACTTTATCTATCCTGGCCCCACGCCTACGCCGACGGTGACCCCAACCTCCTCTCGTACCCCTACGGCTACACCCACGTTGTCTGTCAGCCCAACACCTACGGCTACTCCCTCGCCCAGCGCTACCCCCACCGATACAGCGACGCCCACTCTGACGCCTACTTCAACACCCAGTTTCACGCCCACCCCAACCGACACCCCGACGCCGACACCCACCCCTACGCCTACCCCTACCGTCACCGATACCCCCACGCCGACGCCCACCGCGACGAACACGCCATGGGTCCTGACGCGGCGCGCCTACCTGCCCTTCTTCGCGCGTCGTGGACAGTGACGAATACGCCGCGGCATAGGCGCGCTTGAGCGATGTGTTCGCGGCTCGTCGTAGCGCGACCATTGCACAAGTACAAAACAGTGCTATAATAGTGACGTGGTCACGAGAGCCCCGATCCCCAAGCGAGGCGCAAGTCTGCTATGAGCGTTGTTCCCAATAACTAAGACGTTGTAACGGACGGGGTTCTCAGGAGGCCGGTTCATGAGTGCTCAGGACAATGCGAAGCCAGGGAAGGCACAGAAAACACGACGGGTGAGTAAAGAAGAATACCGGAGTCTCCTGGAGAGTGCCTCAGAGGGAATTGTGATCGTCAACGGTGAGGGGCACATCGTCCTCACCAATGCCAGGGTGGAGAGCCTGTTCGGTTATAAGCGAAAGGAATTGCTCGGCCAGCCTATTGAGATACTGCTCCCCGGGTATCTCCGGGATGCCCACGCCGGACACCGCGCGGAATACCTCACCAAGCCCCGCAACCGGCCCATGGGGGACGGCCTTGATCTAGTCGCCCGACGCAGGGATGGTACAGAGTTCCCCGTTGAGGTCGGCCTCGGTTTCATCAAGACAGACGATGAAGTTCTCGTCATGGCCTCTATCACCGACATCGCCCGGCGCAAACGTGCGGAAACAGCCTTGCAACGCTATGCTGAACGCCTGACGATCCTGCGCGAGATGGACCGGGCCATCTTGGCTGCCGATGCACCAGCGGAAATCGCACAGGCAGCCGCGAGCCTCATTCGCTGTCTCGTGCCCTGTGAAGAGGCCAACGTGACCCTCTTTGATTTCAAAGCCGGAACCTCCACGGTTCTAGTCAGTGATGCCAACGACGATCCTCTGCCGCGAACAACCGGACTTGTGC
Organism: Anaerolineae bacterium; assembly: GCA_020853075.1. Lineage (GTDB taxonomy): Bacteria > Chloroflexota > Anaerolineae > JADYZS01 > JADYZS01 > JADYZS01. Next base: position 4,359 of record JADYZS010000350.1, read on the forward strand.
CTCTGGAGGAACTCCAGCACACCTGGAAACTGCAAAGGGGGGAGGTTCTCGCGATCCAGGATCTCGCGGCTTGTTCCGACCTCTCAAAGATGGAACGCCGCCTCTTGAACGAAGGGGTACGCGCCTACATCAGCGCGCCCCTCATCGCCGCTGGTCAACTGGTCGGCTCCTTCAATCTCCGGTGGAGAAAGCCTTACTCCTTCGTTCCAGAAGAGATGGAGATAGCCCGCGAGGTAGCCGACCAATTAGCCATTGCTATTTTCCAAGCCCAACTACATGAGAAATTGCAGCAGAGTAACGGAGCCCTGCGGAAGGCAATTCAGTTAAAGGACGAGATGCTACAAAATGTCTCCCACGAGCTGCGCACGCCCCTCACGCACATTATCGGCTATGCGGAGGCTCTGACTGAGGGTGTTCTGGGAGATATGAACGAAGATCAAGCGCAGGCCATCAAGGTCATTCAGGATCGGGCCAAAGCCCTGTCGCGTCTGGTGGAGACGCTTCTCAGTTTCCACACGCTGGATACTGAGCATCTTAATTGGGAAGAGTTGGATCTGAAGTCTCTGGCGAGCGATGCGGTAAAGACCTGGCAGCAGCGGGCACAGAGCGCAGGACTTTCTCTGGATCTCTTAGAGATGCCGGAACTCCCCCCCGTGCGAGGAGACTTCATGAGGCTCAGGCAGGTGCTGGATCAACTCCTGGACAATGCGCTCAAGTTCACACCGGCAGGGGGGAAGGTCCTCGTACAGGCGGAAAACCCGGGCAACGAGATATGGCTTTCCGTGTCGGACACTGGCATCGGCATCCCGCCCGATCAGCAGGCAGCGATCTTTGAGCCGTTTTACCAGGTGAACGGCTCCACCACACGCACTCACGGGGGCATGGGCATTGGCCTGAGACTGGTGCAGCAGATCATGTCGCTCCACAACGGGCGCGTGTGGGCAGAAAGCGACGGCATCGCCGGCCACGGCTCAACCTTATACATCGCGTTGCCAGTGGCAGGTCAAGCAGTCCGGTAGGCGGGGTGCATTTCAGAGAGCGGGTGAGTTCCTGTGGTGCCCGATGGCCCCCACCCTAGCCCTTTGTATCTTATAGAGAAATCAGATAAACATCGGACAGATAGCATGGAATCCGTAATGGGCCAGGAGCGAACTGGCAAACTTGTGACAGAGCAGATGTTGCTCGAACCGATCCGCCAACGCCGGTAAGCGAGGCAGCCGATGATTGTGGGTAGTAGCTCGCTGGGTCGTCTTCCACACTTGCTCCTGGGGATTGAGTTCCGGGGCTGCCACTGACAAGGGAAAGACTTCCAGGCAGGGATGGGCAGCCAACACCTTGCGCACCGCCGCTCCCTTGTGCCAGGGAGCCCGATCCCACAAGAGGAGGATGGGCCTTTGGGGATAGGCCTGCAAGAGCTGTTCCAGATGGCAGGCGGTGGCTTCGCTATTCATCACGGTGGCCCGCCTGACCACTTCCTGTCCGGTCTGCAGATTCAGCGTGCCGTAGAAGTTCACCTTCTCTCGGCCCGGATGCAGTCGCACCAGCGGCATCTCCCCTCGGAGGGCCCAGACCGCTGTGGTGGTGGCCTGCAAGTAGAGAGCCGTTTCATCTTCCGCCAGGAGGACGGTTTCTGGCGCTTCTTGGGCGATGTCGGTCAGTTTTTTTCTAACGCTTCCTGGAAGTCCATCACCTCCGCTTCCCGGCGGGACTGGAAGACCTTGGCCGGGCGTTGATAACTGAAGCCGCAGACGGCGAAGAGATAAAGGTAGGAACTGGGGCTGCGATAGGTCACGCCATACCACTCCTCCACGGCCCCTTGCAGGTCTGCTACCGTCCAGAACTGCCCGTCAGCGGTGGCCGTGGTTGCTCCCAAGACCTAAGGTACGCGTAGCGGGCGACGAGGAGAGTAGGTGCACAGCCGCTGGCGTAAGTCTCCTATCTGGGCGGAACGGAGGTGGGCATGGTTCCCGCCCACCCGCTTGTCCACCAAGCCTGCCGTTCCCTGGGAGCGGTAGAGACGACACCAGTCCATCACTGGTACGACTACAGCCGACGATGGTCAGAATCTCGCCGACGAGATAGCCACTGCCATAGAGTCGCACGGCCTGATAACGGCTGCAGGTGGGACCATCCTTGCATTGATGGTAAGCATTGGTCAGTCCCTGAACTTGTTCTGCTGTGAGCTGGAAGTGTCGTTTTACCATGCC
>JADYZS010000351.1 GCA_020853075.1 Anaerolineae bacterium
AAGGCGTGGGGGGAACAACCCTGCTGAGGCTCTTATGGGGTGGGAGCATTGGCAAATACACCGTGATTTGCCAATGCTGTTCCCATCGCATCAGGCCCCTGGCGAGGGTCTTCTCGGCTCGCGGCAGGCTATTCAGAGCGTACCAGTGTAACACAGCGCGACCTTTCGCTAATATGTGCGATGGCAGCCGCTATTAGATTAGCAGTTTCTGTGGTCTAAGTCAACGGTTGCTACCCACTTTGACCTTACAGTTTCATGACAGGTTTAGAATATACAATGGGAATAGCAACTCACTTGTTGTAGGACAATGAAAGCAGACGGCGCATCTACCTCCTTAAGTACGATCAAATTGCATGGGTTGATCGCCACGTCTGCCTGGGCGCCAACATTTCTAGCAGGTCCCGACCTTGCTTTTTGCTGACAATTCCTAAAATGCTGACTTTCCTGCCGGAAGTCCTCTTGTCAAAGCGGCAATTCTATCTTATACTCTGAGGTGAACCGTCATCTATCTGATACTATCTACCTACCCTGAAGGATCCGTCTGTGGAACTGAGACAATACATCGCTCCCTTGCTAAAGTGGTGGTGGCTCCTCTTGACCGCCCAGTTGGTCGCCGCCGGGGCCGGCTACATCGCGACTCGCGATCAGCCGGCGATCTACCAGACCAGTGTCACTCTCGCCGTCGGTCGTATCCTGGATAACCCTAACCCATCCGGCGGTGAGATTGGCCTCGGTCAACAACTGGTGAACGCCTATGCCGAGACGGCCCGTAGCCGCTCGGTGCGTAACGCTACGATGGTTGCGCTCGGCATGCCCTGGCTGCCAAGATATACCGTGCGCTCTATTCCCAGCACGTTGACTTTGGAGATCACCGTCTTGGATGTTAGCCCCGAGAGAGCCCAGGCTGTGGCAAACGCCCTGGCAAACGAGCTCATACGCCGGAGTCCGGCAGCAACCGATAAAGAGGACCAACAACGCCAGGCCTTCATTAATCAGCAACTGAACGAACTGGAAGCCAGCATTGATGAGACCCGGCAGGATATAGACCGCATTAAGAAGGATCTGGAGAAGATGACCAGCGCTCGCCAGATCGCCGATGCTCAGATTCAGATCGCCGCTCTGGATAGCAAGTTGCGTGCCCTGCAAGCCAACTATGCCTCCATGTTGGCGAACACAAGGCGGGGTGCTATCAATACGCTCACTCTCGTTGATCCTGCGCCTCTCCCCTCCATCCCCATAGGCCCCGATAGAATCTCTCCTATCTTGATGGCAGCGGCCATCGGCCTCATTCTCGCCGTTGGGGGCGCGTATCTGTTGGAGTATCTGGATGACACTGTGAAGAGCCCCGACGACGTGCAGTTAGCCCTGAGCCTTAACACCCTGGGCGCAATCCCAGAGCAGAACAGGGTATCGCCGGAGAACATGGTGAGAGTCGGCTCCCATTCTCCCACCACGGAGGCCTACCGCATTTTGCGCACCAACTTAGAGTTTGCGGTCGCAGATCGTTCCTTGCGGCGCATTCTGATCACCAGCCCTTCTCCCACTGAAGGTAAGTCCATCACAACGGCCAACCTCGGTGCTGCGCTGGCCCAGATTGGTCGCAAGGTGATCCTGGTGGATGCGGACTTGCGCAGGCCCCAATTACACAAGGTGTTCGGACTAGACAATACTGTTGGGCTCACAGGTGCGTTGAGCCACGAAAACTACACGCTTGATGGAGCCCTTGTAGAAACCAACATACCCGGTTTGTCTGTCCTTCCCTCGGGCCCTTCCACCCTGAACCCAGGAAACTGGTTGGAATCGGCTCGAATGCGCAGGCTCCTGGACTCGTTGCAAGAGCAGGCAGATATTATCTTAGTAGATACTCCCCCCGTGACTCTCCTGGCCGATGCCCTCGTTCTCTCCTCTTTGGCCGATGGCGTACTGCTGGTCTTGGAGTCCGGCAAAACACGGCGGAATGTGGCAAAAAGAGCGTTGGAAGCCTTGTCCCGTGTCAACGCGAAGATCATCGGTGTGGTCTTGAACCGGGTGCCTGTGGACGATAGCAGATACTACTACGCGTGACCTTAGCAGGTGCCAGATAGGGGAACAGCGTTCGCTACGGATCGGTTTGCCATGGTGGCCGTGGATGAAACGAGAGCATGAGTGCCATCGCTGGAATCTACTCCATTGACGGTAAGCCCGTCGCCCCCAACGATCTTGAACGAATGGCGGAGAGCCTTGCCCATCGCGGCTCCGATAGGCAAGGCTTATGGCACAAAGGCCCCGTCGGCCTGGTACACCGGATGTTGTGGACAACACCGGAATCCCTTCACGAGCGATTACCTCTTATAGACGGAACCGGCGATCTTGTCCTCACCGCCGATGCCCGCATAGACAACCGCGATGAATTGGTCAAGGCTCTGGGCCTCGCAAGTTCCCTGTCCGACGAGTTCTCTGATAGCGAGTTAATCTTGGGCGCGTATCAGAAATGGGGCGAGCGTTGCCCCGAACAACTCCTGGGCGATTTTGCCTTCGCCATCTGGGATGCTAAAAGACAACACCTCTTCTGCGCTCGCGATCCCATGGGGGTCAGGCCTTTCTATTATCATCACTCCGCTCTCCTTTTCGTCTTTGCCTCCGAGATCAAAGCGCTCCATTGCCTGTCGCAGGTACCACGTCTCCTCAACGAGATGCGAGTAGCCGATTACCTCGTGAGGCTTTTTGAAGACCGGGCTATCACCTTCTATCGTGATATCTTGCGGCTCCCCGCCGCCCATAGCCTGATTGTGGCCCGTGGCGGAGAGATTCGTCTTCGGCGCTACTGGGCCCTTGATCCCTCTCGTGAAGTGCGCCTGCGCTCGGATGACGAGTATGCCGAAGCCTTTCTTGGCCTTTTCACGGAAGCGGTGCGTTGCCGTACTCGCAGCGCGTTTCCGGTGGGGTCCACCTTGAGCGGTGGAGTGGATTCGTCGTCGGTGGCATGTACCGCGCGCCGGGTACTGACCGCCGCAGGGAAGCAGACTCTCCACACCTTTTCGGCCATCTTCCCCGGCTTGCCGGAGAAAGTTTTGCCCCTCATTGACGAGCGCCGCTATATGAGCGCAGTCCTGGCTATGGGCGGGTTTGAGTCCCACTACGTCCATGCGGATCGCCTGAGCCCGCTTACCGATCTTGATAAGGTGCTCTGGCACATGGACGAGGCCTTCCTGGCTCCGAACCTGTACATGCACTGGGCCCTCTACCGCGCGGCGCAAGAA
>JADYZS010000352.1 GCA_020853075.1 Anaerolineae bacterium
GACGAAATTGATGACCCAGGCGTGGGGAGCCAGTTCGTGGGCGTCGGCAGCCATTGCCAGCGCATGGGGCACTTCGCGCAGGGCGCGGAAGATGCCGCCCGGGCCGATGGTATCGGAGCTGCACATGCGGATGCCGTGTTTGGCGGCGATCTCGGTATCCAGCCCGCGATAGTAGGCGTTGCGTTCGGAGAAGGTGAGGACGATGAAATCGGAGTCCGCCATGACCTCGCGCCGCACCGTGGAACCGATGACCCTGATACCGCACCCGGTGTGGGCAAAAACCCGTTCGGCCAGGCATTTCATGGTGGTGAGCACGGCAGGGTTTGTGTCCACGAGGGCCAGGACGCCGCCGGCCATGACCTCGCTCGTAGCCAGTTTATGGATGACCGGTTTGCCAAAGAAATGACTGCCGGCTCCGATGACGCAAACTTTGGGGCCTGTCATGATTGCTAAACCCTCCTGGTTTGAAATTGCCTTCCTGCGATCTCATCCCTTGCGGCTCACAGGTGTAAGTACTTCAACAAGCAGCCGACAGTAAGAGTTGGATCGCCCCTCACCCTACCCTCTCCCCTCCGGGGAGAGGGTTTTTACCGACTCTCCTCTCCCGCTTACGGAAGAGGGGCTGGGGGTGAGGGGGCAGAGGTATTGGTCTCTTCGACCGAACCGGGCGCGCTTGCCACAGCGCCAGACCTGCCACCAATCCAAAACCGGCCGCGTAGAGCGCGAGGAAGGGGATGGCCCAATAATGCGCCCGCGCCGTGGCGATGCCGATGGCAACCAGCGCGTAGAGTGCCAAGAGGATCTCCCCCACGACGATGCCTTCCAATGGCAACGTGTAGCGTTGGCCCAGCCAGCCTCCGCGCTGCCCCTCTCGCCGGAACTTGGGAGTACGCTTGAACGTCCCTCCCGGCGCACGCAGACCGTGCAGCACCGCGCGCGCGTTGCTCAAGGCGACGCCCGTGCCGACGAGCACCAGCACCGGCAAGAACGCATAGCGGCGCAGCCAGCGCCCGCGCCGGTACAACTCCCTCTGTGCCGTCGCGTAGAGGAGCGGCGGGCCGAGGCTCGCCAGGCTCATGTAGGCCAGCGGCCAGCGCGCGCTCGCGTCGTTCCACAACAGCGGTAGCGTCGTCAGAAGAAGGATGAGCATCAAGGGGTGCACCAGGTAGCCGGAAAGGTGGAGGAGGGCAGCCAGGCGCAACGCCAGGGGGCGGCCAGAACGCCACACGGGGCCGGCCAACAGGCGCAAGCATTGGATGGAACCCTGTGCCCAACGGCTCTGTTGCCGCTTGAGCGCGGCCAATTGTGGCGGCACTTCTGCGGGCGAAACCACGTCGCCCAGGTAGCGGCCCCGCCAACCTCGCAGTTGCGCCCGGTAACTGAGGTCTAAATCCTCGGCCAGCGTGTCGTGTCGCCAGCCTCCCGCGTCCGCGATACAGGCTCGCCGCCAGATGCCCGCCGTGCCGTTAAAACCGATGAACCAGCCTGCGGCCTGCCGCGCGGCCTGCTCCACCACGAAATGCCCATCCAGCGCCAACGCCTGAGACCGGGTCAGCGGCGACTCATCCGCGTTCAGATGTCCCCAGCGTGTCTGGATGAATCCCAACCCGGGGTCGGCCAGGAGATGGGGAACGGTACGCCGCAGGAAATCGGGCGAGGGCACGAAATCGGCATCAAAGATGGCAATGAACTCGCCTTTTGCCGTCGCCAGGCCGTACGCCAGCGCGCCCGCCTTGTAGCCCTCGCGCGTCGGGCGTCGCAGCACGGTGACGTCCACGCCTGCGCGCCGCCATTTCTCCGCGCTGGCCGCGGCAAGGGCGGTCGTCTCGTCGTCAGAATCATCCAACACCTGGACGTGCAACCGCTCGCGCGGCCAATCAAGGGAGGCAACCGCGCCAATCAGCCGTTGGATGACGTGGGCTTCGTTGTAGATGGGGAGTTGTATGGTTACGTCAGGTGTTGCCATCAAAGGTGGAGAGGGCGCGGCCTTGCCCCGACGATGCCAATGGATCAGGGTCAGGAGAATGGTGTGTGCTCCGTAGAGCGCGAGGAGGAGCGCCGCGCCGAGGTATAAGGCGAAAATGAAGGTCACGCAGGCAGAATCTCCGCAGTGAATTGGCAGACCCAGAATGTACAGTATAGCACCGAATAGGCGTTCCGCAAAAATCGGTTGACAAGGCGGGCAAGGGATGATACTATGGCGGCAATGGATGATCGGTCTCCTGCTCGCGCTTTTTTCGCCGCCCTGGTGAGCCTGCCCGACGATGAGATCGGATTGGCGCACGGCGCGCTCCTCATCGCCCAGGAGGAGTACCCGCGCCTGGACGCAGAGGCTTATCTGCGGCGGTTGGACCATCTGGCGGAGCGGTTGCGTCCGATCCTGGAGGGGTTACAGACAGATGTGCAGAGATTGACCGCCCTGAACCGGCTCCTCTTTGAGGAAGAGGGGTTTCGGGGCAACCAGGCCGACTATTACGACCCACGCAACAGTTTCCTCAACGACGTCCTGGACCGCAAATTGGGTATCCCGATCACGCTGTCGGTCGTGTACATGGAGGTAGGCTGGCGCGTGGGGCTCCCTCTCTCCGGCGTGGGGCTACCCGGTCATTTCATGGTACGCTGCGATGGCAGGGGTGGACCTATTCTGGTAGATCCCTTTCACCGCGGCGCGATCCTCACCGCCAGAGAGGCGACAGAACGGGCGCGCGAAGTAAGCGGTCAGCAGGTCCCTTTGCTGCCGGAAAGTTTTCAGCCCGTTAGCAGGCGCGCCATCCTGACACGGATGCTGAACAACCTGAAAGCCATCTACGTGCAGCGGGCGGATTATCCCCGCGCTCTCTCGGCGGTGGAACGGCTCGTTCTCATAGCGCCGGAGGCCGCGACCGAGGTGCGTGATCGCGGCCTCCTCCATTACGCGCTAAACCAATATAGCCAGGCGGAAACGTATCTGGAGCGGTATCTCTGGTTAACGCGCGAAGGGAGCGACGACGTGGAGGCGATTCAGGCGACGTTGGAGCGCATCCGCGAGACGCGCACTCGCCTCAACTGAAGACCAGGGTCACGCCACCTCTGCGGGGGTGAGACCGACGCGATCCAGGCGACGCTTCGCCTCCACATACACGCCTGGCGAGAGAGGGCCACGGGCTAC
>JADYZS010000353.1 GCA_020853075.1 Anaerolineae bacterium
ATTGAGCCGGTATCCACACCGGCCACGACTCAGGAAGCGGAACCAGGGATGATTGAACCGCCTGCGGTCACAGACACGGCCACGCCAGGCGACAGCCAGGATGCCGAGCCAACGCCTGCCCCGCCCGACAGACAAGATGCAGCACCGGCAACTATGCCGCCTACCGATGCGATGCCGCCGACAGAGCCCCAGATCACCGAAACGGCCCCTGCGACTCCTGTAGCCCAGGACATTCCTGCCGGCGCACCGGATTCAGAACCCGCGTCCGCATCGCAGGCTGAAGAAAACGCTGCTCCAACCATGCCTCTGACCGACGCCACGTCACCGAGCGACAACCAGAAAGCCGAGGAACCGCCACCTGCGAACCCTGATGACTCAGCAGAGATGCGCGATGCCGAGGCCATAGCCACACCGCCCGCCACCACGCCGGGTAATGGGACAGAGCCGCGCGAGATCGCGCCGTCCTGACTTTTCTGTGATGGATTGAGGGTGATATTATGACTACGAATGCGCCAGCACAGATGACCGCTGAAGAACCCGTGATGACGATCCTGGATCATCTTCGGGAATTACGCAACCGCCTCATTAAGATATTTGTAGCGTTGATCGTTGGAACTGTTATCAGTTTCTCTATCGCTGAGCCATTACTCAGATTCCTTATCGAGCCTCTGGGCAAGGATGTGCAACTGATATCCCTAAGCCCCACGGAGACTGTTGTCATTTACTTCCGGGTAGCGCTCATCTGTGGGCTGGCCCTGGCGATGCCGGTGATCGTCTATCAGTTGATGGCTTTCATCATACCCGGCTTATACACTAGCGAGCGGCGCTACCTTTACTTCATTCTGCCGGCTGCGACCATTTCCTTCATCATAGGTGTCCTCTTCACATATTACATCTTGCTTCGGGCCGCTATCCCCTTCCTTCAGGGCTTCCTGGCCCACCTTATCCGTCCCAGTTGGACTCTAGAAAAGTACATGGCCCTGGTGACGGGGCTGATGACGTGGGTTGGGCTGGCCTTTGAGACGCCGCTCATCATGGCCTTCCTGGCCCGCCTGGGCATCGTCTCGCCCAAGCGGCTCTCGTCTTTCCGGCGCTATGCCATCGTGCTCATCTCTGTTCTCGCCGCTATGATTACGCCCACGGTGGACCCCTTCAACATGGCTATCGTGATGGGCCCTCTGATCTTGCTCTACGAGATAGGCGTCCTGTTGGCACGGATCTCCTATCGCGGCCCGCGCACGTAAGAACGTTAGGGGAATCAGGCGGTATCTTGGGGGAAAGGAGCCCCACGGTTCAATGACGAACACTCGCATCCTCATCATGGGCGCAGCAGGACGCGATTTCCACAACTTCAACGTCGCGTTCCGCGACAACCCCGACGTGCAGGTTGTTGCTTTCACCGCGACGCAAATCCCCAACATAGAAGAGCGCTGCTATCCACCGGAGTTGGCCGGTTCCCGTTACCCTGACGGAATCCCCATTTATGCCGAACCCGAACTGGATCGCCTGATCCGTGACCTGGCGGTGGATCAGGTGATCTTCGCCTATTCCGACGTCTCTCACGAGTACGTCATGCACCGTGCCTCGCAGGTGTTGGCCGCGGGCGCCGATTTCCGGCTGATGGGCCCCCAGAGCACCATGCTCACCGCACGCGTGCCCGTCGTCAGCATCGGCGCGGTGCGCACAGGCGCGGGCAAGAGCCAAACAACGCGCCGCGTGGCGGACATCCTGAAGAGAATAGGCAGGAGAGTGGTGGCCGTGCGCCACCCCATGCCCTACGGCGACCTGGTGGAGCAGGCGTGCCAACGCTATACCACCTACGCCGACCTGGATGCCAACCACTGCACCATTGAGGAGCGAGAGGAATACGAGCCCCACCTGGATCGGGGAACCATTATCTACGCCGGGGTGGACTATGCGCGCATCCTGGAGCAGGCGGAGAAAGAGGCCGACGTTATCCTATGGGATGGGGGCAACAACGACTTCCCATTCTACAAGCCTGACCTGCACATCGTCGTCGCCGACCCACACCGCCCCGGACACGAGGTGACCTACCACCCCGGCGAGACGAACCTGCGCATGGCCGATGTGGTGATCATCAACAAGATAGATACGGCTGACCTGGATCACATCACCCGTGTGCGCAACAGCGCGCAGCAGGTGAACCCCGACGCGATCATCATAGAGGCCGCTTCCCCCATATTCCTCCAAGACCCCCTGGCCGTGCGCGGCAAGGATGTTTTGGTCGTTGAGGATGGGCCTACACTGACTCACGGTGAGATGGCCTACGGCGCGGGCATCGTCGCGGCTCGCCGCTTTGGCGCGGCCCACATCATTGACCCGCGCCCTTATGCCGTCGGCTCCATTGTGGCGACCTTCCAGAAATACCCCAAGACCGGCCCTCTGCTCCCCGCGATGGGTTATAGCCCGCAGCAGATCGCGGAACTCTCAGAGACTATCAATAACACGCCTTGCGACCTGGTGCTCGTGGCGACGCCCATAGACCTGGCGCGCGTGGCGACCATCCACCGGCCTGCACAGCGGGTACGTTATGAATTGCAGGAGATCGGCTACCCGACGCTGGACGATGTGCTCAAGGAGAAGTTCGGCTAGTTACCCAAAAACCCCAAAAACATGATCTAACATCATTGACGTAGGGCGCGGCCTGTGCTATGCTGTGAATGGCGTCGCAGGCGCGCCCTATTTCTTTTATGGAGGAGGCTCCCATGCGGATCACCAACGAAGAAGCCCTGGCCTATCACAGCGAGGGGCGGCGCGGCAAGATTGAAGTTATACCGACGAAGCCCACGTTGACGCAGCGCGATCTATCGCTGGCCTACACCCCCGGCGTAGCCGTTCCCGTATTGGAGATCGCCCGCGATCCGGCCCTGGCCTACGAATACACCGCCAAAGGCAACCTGGTCGCCGTGATTTCCAACGGCACGGCAATCCTCGGCCTGGGAGACCGGGGCCCGCTCGCTTCTAAGCCTGTGATGGAGGGGAAGGGCGTCCTCTTCAAGCGTTTCGCCGACGTGGACGTCTTTGACATTGAGATAGCGGTGCGCGAGCCAGAGGATATCATCCGCGTCGTGGAAGCCCTCGCGCCTACCTTCGGCGGCATCAACCTGGAAGACATCAAAGCGCCAGAATGCTTTGTCGTTGAGGAGACGCTGAAGCAGCGTCTTGACATCCCCGTGTTCCACGATGACCAGCACGGGACAGCCATCATCTCCGGCGCTGCCCTGCTCAACGCGCTGGAGTTGACCCAGAGGCGCATAGAAGACGTGCAGGTCGTCATGAACGGCGCAGGAGCGTCGGCCATCGCTTGCGCCGAGTTCTACGTCCTTCTCGGCGCCAGCCGGGAGAACATCATGCTGGTGGACACGAGAGGCGTCGTCTATCTGGGACGCACCGAGGGCATGAATCCCTATAAGGCGCGCTTCGCCCGTGACACGAAGGCGCGCACCCTGGCCGACGCCCTGCGCGGAGCTGATGTCTTCGTTGGCCTCTCCGCAGCCGACAGCTTGACGCCGGAGATGACGAAGGCGATGGCCGCGCGCCCCATCATCTTCGCCATGGCGAACCCTGACCCGGAGATCAAATACGAAGTCGCGAAGGCCGCCCGTCCCGATGCCATCGTCGCCACGGGACGCAGCGATTACCCCAACCAGGTCAACAACGTCCTGGGCTTCCCCTTCATCTTCCGCGGCGCGCTGGACGTGCAGGCGCGGGCTATCAACGAGCCGATGAAGGTGGCCGCCGCCCGCGCGCTGGCCGCGCTGACCAAAGAGGATGTGCCCGACTCGGTGCTCAGGGCTTATGGGCTGACGGCATTGCGCTTCGGTCCCGATTACCTCATCCCCAAGCCCCTTGACCCGCGCGTTCTGCTGTGGGAGGCCCCCGCCGTCGCTCAGGCCGCCATGGAGACCGGCGTCGCCCGCATTCAGATAAACCTGGATCGTTACCGCGAGCAACTAGAAGCGCGGCTGGGCAAAGGCTGGGCCGTCATGCGCACCATCATCAACAAGGCGCGACGCGCGCCCAAGCGCATCGTCTTTGCCGAAGGTGAGGAACCCAAGATCATCCGCGCGGCAGCCCAGGTTGAAGAAGAAGGCTTCGGCCATCCCATCCTGTTGGGCCGCGAGGAGGTGATACAGGCCCACATCTATGAACTGGGTCTGGACTATAAACCGGAGGTGGTCAACCCAAGCCAGCACGATTGCTTTGACCGCTACGCCAACGCCCTCTTCGCCTTGCGCCAGCGCAAGGGTATGACCCACGCGCTGGCCTGCGAACTCCTGCGGCAGCCCAACTACTTCGGCGTGCTGATGGTGGAGATGGGCGACGCCGACGCCTTCCTCTCCGGCCTGACCTACGATTATCCTTCTGTGATCCGCCCGGCGTTACAGATCGTGCACACGAAGCCCGGCGTTTGCCGCGTGGCGGGCCTCTACATCATGATCGTGCGCGACAAGGTCTATTTCTTCACCGACGCGACGGTGAACATTGAGCCAACCGCGGAAGACCTGGCTGAGATCGCGGCCCTTGCTGCCGACCTGGCGCGGGGGTTTGACATTGAGCCGCGCATCGCCATGCTCTCCTTCTCCAACTTCGGCAGCACGAAGCACCCACGGGCGGAGAAGGTACAGAAAGCGGTGGAACTGGTGCGGATACGGCGGCCCGATCTGGTGATTGACGGGGAAATGCAGGCCGACACCGCCGTCGTGCCGGAGATCATTGAGCAACGCTACCCCTTCAGCCAGGTGAAGGATGCCAACGTCCTCGTCTTCCCCGACCTGGAGGCTGCCAACGTCGCCTACAAGTTGCTGCGACGGCTGGGCGGCGCCGAGGCCATCGGCCCTGTGCTCCTGGGCATGGGCAAGCCGGTGCACGTTTTGCAGACGGGCGACGAGGTGAAGGACATCGTGCGCATCGCCGCGCTGGCCGTGGTGGATGCGCAAAATAGGAATCAGCATTAGCGGCACCAGGGAGAGCATGAACAGCAAAGAACGCATGGCCTTCGCCATGCGACACCAAGAAGCCGACCGCGTGCCGCTGATGTGCCAGTTGGCCGTCGGCCATTATTTCTTAAACACCGGACTGCCGCCCCATCAGATTTGGTTCACCAGCGAGGGGTTTGCGCAGGCTCTCGTTCAATTGCAGGCGCGCTACCACTTTGACGGCATCCTCATCAATATCCCCGGCCGCGACCCGCGCTTTCCTGAACAGGTATCATCCATAGCCAACAATGCCGACGGCGAAATCCTGACCTGGCGCAACGGCGACGTGACCTTCATCCCCTGGGACGACAACGCGCAGCACCAACCGGCAGACCCGGCACGCCGCGAGCGGGCCGACTTTGAGACCATTGACCCGGACAGGTTGGAGTTCCTGGACGACCTGCCGATGTACACCTGGAACACCTACCACGTGCCCTACCTGGCAGACAAGGGCGAGCGCGGCCCACTCCAGGAAGTGCCCTTCTACTTCTATCGCACCATGGATTTGGTAAAGGCCGCGGTGGGCCACACGGTCTCCATTCATGGGGAGGTCTTCTCGCCCTTCACACACTACATGGAACTCTTCGGCTACGAGCGCGCGCTGATCACTCTCATAGAAGATCCGGAGAAGGCCGAGGCGATCCTGGATCGGCTGACGGAAGCATCGGTTGCCTGGGCGGTGGCCCAGGCGCGCAGCGGCGTGGATGCCGTCCTTATCTCATCGGCCTTCGCGGGCGCTCCTTTTGTCTCACGGTCCATGTACCGGCGATTTGTCGTGCCCTTTGAGCGGCGGGTGACCGCAGCCGTGCACGGGGCCACTGGCACGCCTGTCTATACCCATACCTGCGGCTCCATCGGTGACCGCCTGGAACTGATGGCCGAGTCGGGAACCGACGGCATTGACACGCTGGACCCGCCCCCGCTGGGCAACGTGGAACTGGCCGACGCCAAGCGTCGCATCGGCGAGAGGCTCTTTATCAAGGGGAACATGAACCCGGTGGCTATCCTGCAATACCCGACCGTGTCCGAGGTGCAGGACGAGGCACGCCGCTGCTTACAGGCCGGAAAGCCCAGTGGGGGCTACATCCTCAGCACGGCCTGCTCCGTAGCGCCGCGCGTCGCGCAGGAGAAGTTGAAGTCATTGTTGGAGGTGGTGGAGACGGAAGGCGCGTACAAGTGAGCTGTACGTGCACTACTGGCTATACCACGATGATCGTTATCTCGCGGCACGTCCTGGGGATGCACTGATGGCGCAGCCATAGATATACCTGCGTCGCCAGGTCAGGGAAGGGGGCTTCCGTATGTCTCACCATCCCATCGTTGAATTGGCCCGCGCGGCCATCGCGGCTTACGTGCGGACCGGGCGCATTATTGAGCCGCCCACCGACCTGCCGCCAGAGTTACCGGCGCGCGCGGCTGTCTTCGTCTCCTTGCACACACCGGAGGGGGATTTACGTGGCTGCATCGGCACAGTTGCCCCTACGGAGCCCACCCTGGCCGAACAGGTCATCCAAGAGGCTGTCGCCGCGGCGGTAATGGACCCCCGTTTCCCGCCTGTGGAACCGGAGGAAATAGATGGCCTGGACATTCACGTGGATATCCTCAACCCGCCGGAGCCTGCGGAATCGCTGGCCGACCTGGATCCAAAACGCTATGGAGTGATTGTAGAATCCGGGCGGCGGCGAGGATTGTTGCTGCCCGACATCGCGGGCGTGGACACGGCAGAAACACAGGTCGCGCTCACACGGCGGAAGGCGGGCATCGGCAACCAAGAGACGGTGCGGCTCTCCCGCTTCACCGTGACCCGGCTGACGTGAAAGAGAAACCACGGAGACACGAAGAACACGGAGATCGCTATTTCTTCTCTGTGCTCTCCGTGTCTCCGTGGTGCGCTTCTGTGCCTCTAAAGGCGTGACGCTCGCTCGCGCCCGCGTCTCCACGGAGTAGTCCCAGACCGTGAGGCAGCGCGGGCGCGATGGTTTCCAGGTTCTCCAGGACCGCTTTGGGGCTCCCCGGTAGATTGATAATGAGGGTCCGGCCCCGGATGCCGGCTACGGCCCGCGTCAGCATCGCATGAGGCGTGACCTTGAGGCTGGCCGCGCGCATCGCCTCGGCCAGGCCAGGAGCCTCCCGCTCTATCACGTCGCGGGTCGCTTCCGGTGTCATGTCGCGCGGCGCAAAGCCGGTGCCGCCGGTAGTCAGAATCAAATCCAGGCCGGCTTCGTCGCACCAGGCGCGCAAGGTCGCCGCGATGCGCTCCCGCTCGTCCGGCACGATGGCGCTCTGAACGACCTCTCCGCCCAGGCGTCCTGTCACAAACTGGCGAATGGCGGGGCCGCTGTGGTCATCGTACTCGCCGCGACTCGCCCGGTCGCTGACCGTAAGAATGCCGATTCGGAACATGAATCTACCCTCCCAATACCTGGGAGGGTAGCATAGCCTGGAATGGAACGAATGTCAAAAGGAGCGATGGTTACCGCTTGGTGTATTGCGGGGCCTTGCGAGCGCGCTTCAAGCCGTACTTCTTGCGCTCTTTCTCACGCGGGTCTCTCGTCAGGAGCCCGGCCTGCCGGAGCGCCTTCCGCAGCGTCTCATCGCGGGCCACCAATGCGCGCGCCAGGCCGTGAGACACGGCGCCCGCCTGCCCGCTGGGGCCGCCGCCTTCTACTTTCACGGAGACATCGTAGCGCTGCTCGTTGCCGGTTACTCGCAGCGGCGCGGTAGCATTGAAGGCATCGTGCTGGCGGGGGAAATAGACCTCCACCGGCTTATCGTTCACAACCATTGTGCCTGTGCCGGGCACCAGACGCACCCGCGCCGTGGCCCGTTTCCGCCGTCCAACACCCTCTACGTATCGTTCTTCTGGCATCTCTTCTTTCTCCTACCAGTTCCACGCCTTGGGCTTTTGGGCCTCGTGGGGATGCGTCTCCGAGGCATAAACCTTTAGCTTCCTATACATCGCCCGGCCCAAGCGGCCTTTGGGCAACATGCCACGCACGGCCAGTTCCACCGTACGGGTGGGAAACTGGGCCAGTTGGGTGCGCAGGTTCATCACCTTGAAGCCGCCTGGATAGCCGGAGTGACGGTAATACATCTTATCGTCCATTTTGTGCCCGGTCACGCGTATCTTATCCGCATTGACGACGATGACGAAATCGCCGCAATCGGTGTAGGGCGTGAAGATGGGCTTGTGCTTGCCGCGCAGAAGCCTCGCCACTTCGGTGGCGAGCCGGCCCAAGGTCTTGCCTTTAGCATCTATAACGTACCATTCCCGCACAATGTCCACGGGCGTAACGGTGTAGGTCTTCACGATGACAACGCTCCTCGGTGTGGGCGATGAACCTGGTTTCTGTTCACCGCTCGTACTTCACTTCAATTAGACAGAGACCACACGGCAGCGCAGGGGGTGCCGCGCGGCCCCGATTGCCACTCGCCAGGATGTCGGCGAACTCACTCACACTCAACCGGCCATGCCCCACCAGGAGCATGGTCCCTACGAGACTGCGCACCATCCCTCGCAGAAAGGCATCGGCTTCTATATAGAAAGAGCACCAGAAGTTATCCCGCCGCCATTCCGCCCGCAGCACATTCCGCACGGTGTTTTCCCCTTGCGGTGGCTGGCCGAAGGCAGCAAAGTCGTGGCGCCCGGCCATCGTCGCTGCCGCTTCGTTCATCGCTTCCACAGCCAGCGGCGCTGCGACGTGATGAGCGAACCGCGCCCAGATGGGTGATCGCCAGGGCTGGTTCAGCACCGTATAGCGATACACACGGCTGGAGGCGCTGAAGCGGGGATGAAACCCATCTGGCGCGCCAGCCAACTCTTTGACAACGATAGCCGCAGGAAGGACGGCGTTGAGTGCCTGCTGCAATTCCGCCAGGGGATGCCTCCATATCACCTGGAAGGCAATCACCTGCCCTGTGGCGTGAACCCCTGTGTCGGTGCGTCCGGCACCGACGATCCGCACTTCCTCGCCTGTGATGCGAGCCAATGCCCGCTCTAGTTCCTCCTGGATGGTCGGCACACCGACCTGAATCTGAAAGCCGTGGTAGTCGGTTCCATCGTATTCAACGACGGCCCGATAACCCCTCACTCTACCAATTCCAGGAACACCATCGGCGCGGCGTCGCCCTCGCGCGGGCCCAACTTCAGGATACGGGTATAGCCGCCCTTCCGTTCGGCGAAGCGAGGGGCAACCTCGTCATACAATTTCTTAACGACGGCGGCATCGGTCAACACGGCGGCAATGAGGCGGCGCGCGTGGACGGGGTCGCGCCGTCCTTCGTGGCCGTGCTTGGCGATGGTGACGAGCCTCTCGGCCTCGGCGCGGATCGCACGGGCTCGCGCCTCCGTCGTCCTGATGCGCTCGTGGCGAAAGAGTTCGGTGAGCAGGTTCCGGCGCAAAGCCCGGCGCTGGCCGGTGTTGCGATTAAGTTTCCGGCCCCCTACCTGATGTCTCATGATAACAGTCTCCTAGGCCTCTTCGCTTTCCTGGTCTTCCACTGGCTCTTCTTGCCCATCTTCGGCCTGGTCAACCTCAGCATCCTGGCCGTCGGCTGCTACGGCTGCCGGAGCCACGCTACGGCGGAAACCGATCAAGGCAAGATAACCCTTCGTATCCAACCGTTCCAGCAGTTCATCCAGCGATTTCCGGCCAAAGTTGCGGATCGCCAGTATCTCGTCCTCGCCGCCCTGCTCTAGTTTGCGCAGGATCTCGCCGACACGGGTAATGCCGGCCCGTTTCAAACAGTTGAAGGCGCGAGCCGATAAGTCCAAATCCTCAATGGGTGCATCGCTGATACTCGCCGGGATGCCTTCTTCCGGCATGGCTTCAGCCTCGGCCATGGCGGCCTCAACGCCCGCGATGAGGGAGAAGAGCTGCACCAGCTCCTTCGCACTTTGGCTCAGCGCCTCATGGGGCGTGATAGTCCCATCGGTCCATATTTCCAGAATCAAGCGATCATAATCGGTTTGCTGGCCGACGCGTGCCCGCTGCACCACGTAGTTGACCTTGCGGATAGGGCTGAAGATAGCATCCACCGGGATCTCGCCCAGCGGCAGTTTCTCTCGCTCCTCGGCAGGCGAGTAGCCCTTGCCTTTCTGTACCACCATCTCCAGATCAATATCCACCTGATCAGAATCTGCTGTGAGAATCGGCAACTCCGGGTTGACGACCTCAATCTCCGGCGGGCAAATCAGATCGCCCGCTGTTACCGGCCCTTCGCCCCTCACCTCCACGTGGATGCGCGCCGGTTCGTCTGTATCGGCCCTGAACCGGATCTGCTTGATGTTGAGCAGAAGGGCAGTTGTATCCTCGCGCACGTGAGGGATCGCCGAGAACTCGTGATGGACTCCCGTGACACGCAGCGAGGTGACGGCAGCGCCGGGCAAAGAAGAAAGCAACACTCGCCGTAAGGCATTGCCCAGGGTAATACCATAACCGCTCTCCAGGGGGCTAATGACGAACTTGCCGTAGTTGAGAGAGCTGGCGCTGCGCTCTATTTTGGGCAGGACTTGATTGACCAAACATACACCCTCCACGACGAAAAACAGTAGCGAGTCGTCAATGGCTGGCAAACAGCGACGCTGCCGTTGCTATTCCACTGACCACTAACCACCGGCCTCAGCGGCTATAGTATTCGACGATTAACTGCTCGTTGAGAGTCGTCTCAATCTGCTCGCGGGAGGGAAGATTCAATATGCGTCCCGACATATTGGCCGCGTCCAATAACATCCAGGCAGGCACAGGCTGCTCACCCAGCGTTTCAGCCAGCATCTTGAAGTGAGACGTCTGGCGGCTCCGTTCCCGCACGCTGATGACATCCTCTGCCTTGACCAACATGGAAGGGACGTCTGCTCGCCGGCCGTTCAGGGTCACGTGGCCGTGACGCACCAGCTGTCTCGCCTGCGCCCGCGAATCGGCGAAACCGAGGCGATAGACGACGTTGTCCAGGCGACGCTCAAGTGTCGACAATAAAGTCGCGCCCGTCAAACCTTTGACCCGCAAGGCATCCTCAAAGTAGCGGCGGAATTGCCGTTCCAGGATGCCGTAAATGCGACGCGCCTTCTGCTTCTCGCGCAACTGTCGTGCATAGTCCGATTCCTTGCGACGGAACTGGGCCTTCTTGCCGTGCATACCGGGCGCGTAACCACGACTCTCAAAGGCACATTTGGGCGAGAAGCACCGCGCGCCCTTCAGAAACAGTTTCTCACCTTCGCGGCGGCACAATGCGCAAACCGGATCCACATGTCGCGCCATGCTCTTCTCCTACACTCTACGCTTTTTGGGGGGCCGGCAGCCGTTGTGCGGGATAGGGGTGACGTCGGTAATGGAACGCACCCGCAACCCCGTCGCCGAAAGCGCGCGAATAGCGGCCTCGCGGCCCGGCCCGGGCCCTTTGATAAAGACATCTACCTCACGCACGCCCAAATCCAGGGCCTGCTTGGCGCAAATCTGCGCTGCGATCTGTGCCGCGTAGGGTGTGCTCTTGCGCGAACCCTTGAAGCCTGAAGCCCCCGCGCTCTTCCAAGTGAGAGCATTACCTTGCGTGTCGGTGATCGTGATAATCGTATTATTGAACGTGGACTGAATATGCGCCTGGCCCGACGATACGACCCTCCGCTCGCGGCGAGGGGCGCGCCTGGTCTTCGCACTCGCTGGTCGTCCCATGTATCCTCCCGGTCTCAACATCAGAGGCCACGAGCCTCAACAGCACCGAGGCCTCTCCACTGCTTTACTTCTTTGCTCGCGTTTTCTTGCGGCCCGCGACAGTCTTCTTAGGACCTTTGCGCGAGCGCGCGTTGGTGCGCGTACGCTGGCCCCGTACCGGCAGATTCCGCCGATGGCGCAACCCACGATAGGCCCCGATCTCGGTCAGCCGCTTGATGTTCATGCTGATCTCGCGCCGCAGATCGCCCTCTACCCGGTAGTTCCGGTCAATGAAGTCGCGTAGGCGGCTCACCTCGGCCTCGCTGAGGTCGCGCACCCGCGTATCGGGGTTCACCGCTGTCTCTGCCAGGATTTCCCGGCTCAGGGCAGGGCCAACGCCGTAGATGTAACGGAGGGCGATTTCCACCCGCTTATCCCGCGGCAGATCAACACCTGAAATACGTGCCATGCTTGTCTCCTCTCCGACGCCTTAGCCCTGTCGCTGTTTGTGTTTGGGGTTATCGCAGATGATGCGCACGACGCCCCGGCGACGGACAACCTTGCATTTTTCACAGCGACGCCTGACTGATGTCTTTACCTTCATAAGTAGCATCTCCTCTGTGCCCCCTCTCCCGCTACGCGGAGGAGGCTAGGTCCGAATCCTACAACCTTGTCAGAATCTCCGGCTCGCCATCGGTAATGGCAATGGTATGCTCAAAGTGAGCCGCCAGCGAACCATCGGCAGAAACGACCGTCCAGCCGTCGGCCAGAGAACGCGTCCGCCACGTCCCTGCCTGCACCATTGGCTCCAGAGCCAGGGTCATGCCGGGCTGGAGCCAGGGGCCCATATCGTAACTATGATCGGGCACAAAGTTTAGAATTTCGGGCAGTTCGTGCATGGCCCTGCCGATGCCGTGGCCTGTATATTCCCGCACGACTGCGAAACCGCGGCTCTCTACGTGGGCCTGTACCGCCGCCGAAATATCTCGCAGACGATTTCCGGCACGCGCCTGCGCAATCGCGGCGTACAATGCGCCCTCCGTCGCGGCCAGCAGCCGCTGCGCCAGCGGTGAGATTTCGCCTACCGGCACGGAGATCGCCGCGTCCCCGTACCAGCCTTGATAGATAGCCCCCACGTCCAGGCTGATGACGTCGCCCTCTGCCAGGATCCGGTCAGGGCTCGGTATCCCGTGCACCAACTCCTGGTTGATAGAGGTGCAGACAGAGGCCGGAAAGCCGCGATACCCCTTGAAGGCAGGGACCGCGCCCCGGCTCCGAATGGTTGCCTCAGCCAGCGCGTCCAACTCCGCGGTAGTAATGCCTGGACGAGCGTATTCCCGCAGCCGCTCCAGCGTCAAGGCCACGATGCGGCCTGCCTCACGCATAAGAGCCAGTTCTGCCGCCGTCTTCAGGTGGATGCGCCCATCCTGGCGGCGCGTCCGCACACGGCCACCCATCATAATGCCAGCCTCGCGACGTGCTGGGCGACAACATCATCCAACGCGCCCTGCACCGCCTCTATGCTCTGCTCTCCGTCAACTTCAACCAACAACCCCTTGCCACGATAATACTCAATCAATGGCGCTGTCTGCTGGAAATAGACCTGCAAGCGGTTGCGCGCCGTTTCCTCCGTATCGTCGGGACGCTGATATAATATACTGCCGTCCTTGTCGCAGATACCCGACACCTTAGGCGGGCTATAAAGGACGTGGTACGTCGTCTGGCAGATCGGGCAGATCCAACGACCGCTTAACCGCGCTAACAGCGACTTCTCCGATACTCTGATATAAGGCACACAGGCGATGCGGCGGTCAGCCTGAGCCAACACACGCGCCAACGCCTCAGCCTGGGCGATAGTGCGGGGAAAGCCGTCCAGAATAGCACCGCGTACGGCATCAGACCGGTGCAGGCGTTCCTGCACCATGCGAATCGTTACATCATCGGGCACCAATTCGCCCCGATCTATGTAACCTTTTGCCAGAAGGCCGAGGGGGGTGTTGTTGCCCAAGTTTTCGCGAAAGAGGTCGCCCGACGCCACCTGGGGGATGCTCAGTTTTTCCGCCAGGAGTCGGGCTTGCGTTCCCTTTCCCGCGCCGGGTGCGCCCAGTAAGATTATGTAAATTGGCGATGTGGCAGCCATAACCCTTCCTGACGACCCCGCTACCTAATGAACCCTTCGTAGTGACGCATAAGAAGCTGGGCTTCCAGCTGTTTCATCGTATCCAGCACCACCCCCACGACGATCAGGAGACCCGTGCTGGTAATGAGCAGCGTCTGGGTCTCGGTTACGTCGCGCGCGAGCCAGGGCAGGATGGCGACCACCCCCAGGAAGACCGCACCCACCAACGTGATGCGGCTCAAGACAGAGTTAAGGAACTCTTCCGTCCGCTTGCCGGGGCGGATGCCCGGAATGAAGCCCCCCTGCTTCTGGAGTGAGTCTGCCAGGTTTTGCTGGCGAAAAACGACATCGGTGTAGAAATAGGTGAACCCGATCACCATGACGAAATAAATGAGCCAGTAGGCGCTGCTGCGTGGGTTAAAGAAATTACTGATTGCCGTTGCGACCTGCGCCACCCACGGCGTCGCGGAATAAACGAAGTAACTGGCGATAGTGCCGGGAAAAAGCAAAATGCTCTGGGCGAAGATGAGCGGGATCATGCCTGCCGAGTTCACCCGCAACGGAATGTGAGTGCTCTGACCGCCCACCATCATCAGCCGGTTACCGCGCATCGCCCGCACCCGCCGCCCATATTGTACAGGGATGCGCCGCTGCCCTTCTTGAACGATAACGATAGCGGCCACCGTAACCACCGTGATCAGAACAAAGAAGATCAAAGACGTTGGGTTACTGATGAGCAACTGACCGATACGCTGTGGCACCTGTGCCACGATACCGCCGAAGATGATGATAGAGATGCCACTACCAATGCCCTGCTCGCTGATCAATTCGCCTAGCCAGATGGCAAACATCGTCCCGGCGGTCAAGGTGGCAAGGGTCGCCAGCGTTGGCAGCGGATTATCCCGCAGGCTAAAGTTGCTGAGGACCGAGACACCGCCCTGGCTGCTGGCTGCCAGGATGCTGGCCTGGCCGTAGGCATTCAGTAGAGCCAAAGGAACCGTCAGCCAATGGGTATATTGATTCAGTTTGGCCCGCCCGGCCTCGCCCTCTTTGGCGAGTTCCTGCAAGCGCGGGATGATCGGCTGCAAAAGGGTGATGATGATCTGTGCAGTAATGTAAGGGTACACCCCCATCGCCATCACCGAGAAGTTGGACAGCGCGCCGCCGGAAAAGAGGTCCAGCATGCCCAACAACTGGTTGCCCTCAAAGAGTTGCCGCAAACCTGCCGCATTCACCCCCGGCACCGGCACGTGGGCCGCGAGCCGGTACACGACCAGGATAAGAAAGGTGTAGAGCAACTTGTTACGCAGGTCCGGCAGCCGGAACGCGTTGCGTACTGCCTGGATCATGGACTCGCCTCCGGTGTCTGGTCGTCCGTGTCAAACGAACGCCTAAGCACCAATTTCCTCCACCGTGCCGCCTGCCGCGAGAATCTTCGCGCGCGCGCTGGCAGAGAAGCGATGGGCCCGCACGGTCAAAGGTTTATCCAATTCGCCTTTGCCCAGGATGACCACAGCATCACCGGCCGAGTGGATGATGCCCGCTTCGGCGAGACTATCAGGGTCAACCGCGCTCCCGGCGGCAAAGCCTCCGAGCCGTTCCAGAGTGACCGGCGCATAATGCACCTTGAAGATATTAACGAAACCCCGCTTGAAAGGCAACCGCCGCACGAGCGGCAACTGGCCGCCCTCAAAATAAGGCGAAATTTCGCCCTGGCGGCGGGTTTTCTGGCCTTTGACGCCTTTGCCGGCGTTCTTGCCTTGCCCGGCGGCGATGCCGCGAGACACGCGCTTTCTGCGCTTGTTAGAACCTTCCGCGGGGCGGAGTTCATGCAGTTTCATCATTAGCCTTTTTAGCCTTTCTCCTCCACGCTGACCAGATGGCTCACCTTGTTCACCATCCCTCGGATGACAGGAGAGTCGGCCTGTTCCACCACGTCGCCCATGCGTCGTAAGCCGAGCGCATACAAGGTCGCCTTCTGGCGTTGGGGGTAGCCGATAGGGCTCTTCACGAGCGTAATGCGCAGACTCTTATCCTGGCTTGGCATCGCCCCGCCTCCAGAAAGGCAGTAACTCTTCCACGGGACGCCCGCGGCGTTGGGCTTCGGCGTCCGCATCTTTCAGCGAACCCAGGGCTTTCATAGTAGCCCGGACGACGTTGAGCATATTAGCACTGCCCAAAGATTTAGTCAGCACGTCTCTAATCCCTGCCGCTTCCAGCACCGCGCGCACGCCGCCGCCAGCGATAACACCCGTTCCCGGTGACGCAGGCTTGATGAGCACCGTAGCCGCGCTGAACCGGGACAACACGGGGTGCGGAATCGTGGTTCCTACAAGGGGAATCGGTCGCATCGCGCGCCGGGCTCTCTCAGAGCCTTTGCGAATAGCCTCTGGCACCTCGCGTGCCTTGCCGATCCCCAAGCCGACCTTCCCCTGGTGGTCTCCAACGACGACGACGGCACGGAAGGAGAAGCGACGTCCGCCCTTCAGCACCTTCGCCGTGCGGGCAATGTGTATGACGCGCTCATCCAGCTCTTCGCGTTCTTCTTCGTTCTCTCGCTCTCTACGCGGTTCCCGCTTCCCAGGCATGAATCCTCCTTAGGAATCCCTAAAACTCCAGACCGGCCTCGCGCGAAGCATCCGCCAGGGCTTTCACGCGACCATGGTAGTCGGCCCCTCCCCGATCAAAGACGACTTTTTTAAGCCCTTTCGCCAGCGCGCGCCGGGCAATCAGAGCACCCACCTGCTTCGCCTCTTCCACCTTCTTCAGTTCCGCGAGTTTGCCGCGTATCTCTGTATCCAGGGTAGAAGCAGCAACCAGCGTGTGGCCGGAAAGATCATCTATGATTTGCGCGTAGATGTGAGCCGAGCTGCGGAATATGTTCAACCGCGGGCGATCCGGCGTGCCCATCACCTTTCGGCGCACCCGCGCGTGACGCAGTTGCCGCGCGCGAGCCGTTTTTTGCAGTGCCATCAGAAAACCTCCCGCTCTACTTAGCGCCGCCCTTACCGACCTTGCCCGCCTTACCCGCCTTCATGCGGACGCGCTCACCCACGTAGCGGATGCCTTTGCCCATGTAGGGCTCCGGCGGGCGCACCCGGCGGATCCGCGCGGCTATTTCGCCCACCATCTCTTTGTCTGGGCCCGCCACGCCGATCAAGCGGCCCGGTTTGTCCAGATCAAAAGCGATGCCTGCGGGCGGTTCAATGGTAACGCTGTGAGAGAAGCCAACGTTCAGAACCAGGTTCTTGCCCTGGAGTTCAGCACGATAACCAACACCCTCAATTTGCAGTTCACGGCGATAGCCGGCTAACACCCCCTGGATCATATTTGCCACCAGCGCCCGCGTGAGGCCGTGCAACGCCTTGTGGCGTCCCTGGTCCGAAGGGCGGCTGACGACAACGTGACCGTCGCGCAACTCAATGCCCATCTCCAAGGGGAGCGTGCGCACCAATTCTCCTTTTGGACCGCGCACCTTCACTTCATTCCCCGGAGCGAGGTTCACAGTCACACCCGCAGGGATGGGAACGGGTAAGCGTCCGATTCGCGACACAGTAGCCTCCTACCTCAGACACAAACTACCAGACATAGCAAATCACTTCGCCGCCGACACCTAACTTGCGCGCCTTGCGCCCGGTCATGATTCCGCGCGGCGTGGAGAGAATCGCCACCCCCAGACCGCTGAGAACCCATGGGATTTCCTGGCGCTTCACGTAGACGCGCTTGCCGGGCTTGCTCACGCGGGCAAAGCCGGTGACAAGAGATTTGCGCTTCTGGTCGTACTTCAGGATGATGCGCAACTGGGACTGGGGCTTCTCTTTGGTGACCTCAAAATTCTGAATAAAGCCCTCTTCCTTTAGTATGCGTGCAATGGCGACCAGTATTTTGGAACTGGGCATCAGCACCTGCTTATGTCGCACCGTCATCGCGTTGCGGATGCGGGCTAACATATCGGCGATCGGATCGTTGGTCATAACATCCCTACTCCTGGGCTCACTCGCAGGCTCGTATCCGGCTGGTCGGACGCAGCCTGCCGCCGTGACTTCACCAGCTAGACTTGGTTACTCCTGGCAGACGGCCTTCCAGGGCTTCGCGACGGAAGCAGATACGACAGAGCTGGAACCGGCGTATAAAGCCGCGCGGCCGGCCGCAGATCTTGCAGCGGTTATGCACGCGTACCTTGTATTTCCGGCGTGTCTCGCGAATGATGATGCTCGTCTTTGCCACATATCCTCCTGGTTGGAGAGCGGCGACAACCCTTCCTGGGTTGTGCGCCGCGCCTGCCTAGTTCCGACTGAACGGCATACCGAACAGCTGCAACAAGCGGCGGGCCTCTTCGTCCGTCTTAGCCGTTGTGACGATGGTGATCTCCAAGCCGCGCACCTTGTCCACATCGTCGTAATTGATTTCCGGCCAGACCAGCTGCTCCCGCAGCCCAAGCGTATAGTTGCCGCGCCCATCAAAACTATCGGGCGAGATCCCGCGGAAATCACGCTGGCGAGGCAGGGCGATGTTGCAGAGGCGGTCCAGGAAATCGTACATGCGGCTGCCTCGCAACGTTATTTTGGCCCCGATGGGATTCCCCTGGCGCACCTTGAAAGTGGCTATGGATTTGCGAGCGCGCGTGATGACCGCCTTCTGGCCGGTAATCTGAGCCAGGTCGCGCGTCGCCGTGTCCAGCGCCTTCGCATTCTGAAGAGCCTCGCCCAAACCGATGTTCACTACGATCTTGTTCAGACGGGGAACCTGCATTTTGTTGCGATAGCCGAACTCGTCCATCATGGTGCGGACGATTTCATCTCGGTAGCGATCCTTCAATCTTGGCATGGCAACCATCGTCCTTCATTGACCTACTTGGCGTCAATATCCTGGCCGCAATTCTTGCACACGCGGGTCCGGCTCCCATCGGGCAGAACCTCGTGGCGCACACGCGTGGCCTTGCTACACTTAGGACAGACCAGCATCACGTTGGAGATGTGCAGGGGCGATTCCCGCTCAATGATCCCAAACTGCGTGCGAACGTCCCCTGTGCGGCGCTGGTGCTTCTTGATGAGATTGACCCCTGCGACAACCAGCCGGTCGGCGTTGGCATCAGGCCCCGCGTGGCGTCCCGAGCGATAGCCGGAGACTATCCGCTGCACTTCGCCGCGGGCGCCCTTATCGTCGCCGCTGATGACTTCAACCGTATCACCCTTCTTAATATTCATCACAGGCTCCTGGCAGCCGGCAGATCGTTGATAACCGGCAAGACGATGCGCCTTCGCCGGGCATGAACGCCGGGCCCATTGCTATAACACTTCTGGTGCGAGAGAGACGATTTTCATGAAGCCCTTTTCGCGCAACTCGCGCGCCACCGGCCCAAAGATGCGGTTGCCACGCGGGTTCTGGGCCTCGTCAAGAATGACGGCGGCATTCTCGTCAAATTTGATGTAAGAGCCGTCGGAGCGGCCATACTCTTTCGCCGTGCGCACCACCACCGCCTTCACGACCTCGCCCTTCTTCACGGCGCTGGTAGGCGTCGCCTGCTTCACCGAGGCCACAATGATGTCGCCCACGGTGGCATAACGCCGCTTGGAACCACCGACGACATGGATGCAAAGGATCTCCTTGGCGCCGGTGTTGTCGGCCACTTTCAGCCGAGTTTCTTGCTGAATCATAGTGATGTCTCGCTCTTGTGTCGTTCAGATAGTAAAGAGTCGTTACACACCCGGCGGGAGAGTCCCTTCACCCTGAGACTTCTCCAGGATGGCGTCCACCACCCACCGCTTTTCCCGGCTAAGAGGCCGCGATTCTACAATGCGCACCAGATCTCCCACCTGGCAACTCCCCTCTTCGTCGTGGGCCTTGTAACGCTTGGCCGTCACCATCACCTTGCCATAGAGGCGATGGCGCGTCGTGCGCTCCACTTTCACCACGACGGTCTTCTGCATCTTGTTAGAGGTTACCCGGCCGGTCAACGTCTTGCGGTTCTCGCGCATGCCTAGCCCTCCTGCTCCTTCGCCATAAACTCTTCAATCTCGCGCTCCCGCAGCACCGTCTGAAGGCGAGCAATGTCGCGCCGGAGGAGCATCAGACGGGCGGTGTTCTTCTGCTGGCCTGCACGGACCTGGATGCGAAGGTTCATGAGCTCCTGGTAAGTATCGTCCAGTTTGTGCCCGATCTCGGCTACGGTCAGAGCCCGGATTTCGTTCGCCTTCATGCCACCGCCTCCTTCGCCTCAGAGGCGCTTTCGGCCAGGCCCTCGCGCGTAACAAACTGTGTGCGGATGGGTAGTTTGTGAGAGGCGAGACGCAAAGCATCGCGCGCGATCTCCTCGCGGATGCCGCCCAACTCAAAGAGCATCAGGCCTGGCCGCACCACGGCGACCCAATGATCCACTGCGCCCTTGCCACCGCCCATGCGTGTCTCCGCGCCTTTCAGGGTAGCAGCATGATCGGGGAAAACCCGGATCCAGACCTTGCCCCCGCGGCGCAGGAAGCGCACAATCGCGCGCCGCGCGGCCTCTATCTGGCGAGCGGTCATCCAGCAAGGCTCCAAAGCCTGCAAACCATACTCGCCAAAGGATACCTCGTTCCCTCTGGTCGCGCGGCCGGTCATACGCCCGCGATGTGGTTTTCGGTATTTTACGCGTTTCGGCATCAACATAGCCCAAGTTCCTCCCCAGGCACACCCTTACTCGCCGGTGCCATCCGCCAATTCGCCGGCCACCCGCATTGGTCCCAATACCTCACCCCGATAGATCCACACTTTGACACCGATGCGGCCAAAGGTAGTGAGGGCTTCGGCGCGGGCGAAGTCAATGTCAGCGCGCAGAGTATGGCGGGGGATACGACCTTCTCGCACCGTCTCGCGTCGCGCCATCTCCGAACCGGCGAGCCGCCCGCCGCAGGTAATCATCGCGCCCTGGGCTCCCAGCCTCATGGCCCGGGTCACGGCTTGCTTCATCGCCCGCTTATAAGAAACGCGCTGCTCCAACTGCTCCGCGATGCTCTCGGCCACCAACAAAGCATCCAGCTCCGGTCGCTCTATCTCCGCGACATCAATCTTGACTTTCTTCTTGGTCTTATCCTGAAGGTGCTGGCGCAGCGCGTTCACGCTCGCGCCTTTGCGGCCAATGATGATGCCCGGTTTCGCCGTGTGGATGATCAGCCGAATCTGGTTAGGATTGCGCTCAATCTCTATCTTAGAGATGCCGGCCTTGGGGATTTCCCTATGTACCAGCGAGCGCAGGTCCCGATCTTCCGCCAAGAGCTGCTTATACTCTTTGCCCTCGGCAAACCAACGGGTCTGCCAATCCTTGATGACACCAATGCGAAAGCCGTAGGGATGTACCTTGCGTCCCAAAGACTCCTCCTTGTCGCTAAGAGCCTCTAGCCGGTGACTGACGGCGCAGAGGCCATGAGCGGACGACGATTAGCAACTTATCTCTCCTGCAATACGACGGTGATGTGAGAAGAGCGACGCAGAATCGGCTTGGCGCGCCCGCGGGCCCCAGCCTTGAACCGCTTCAGCATCGGGCCGCCGTCCGCCGTAATGCGGCTGATGTACAAATCTTCGCGGTTCAAGCCGAAGTTCTCTTCAGCGTTCGCCATCGCCGAGCGAATCGTCTTCGCCACAGGTTTCGCCGCCGCCTGGGGCATGTGCCGAAGCATCTGCAATGCCTCCTCGGCCTTTCGCCCCCTCACCATGCCAATAATCAGGCGCACTTTGAACGGAGAGAGGCCGATCCACCTCAGTACCGCCTGCACTTCTATACCGTCCATGTCCGTCGCTCCCTACTTAACCTTGGTCACCTTTTCCTTGGAGGAGTGACTCCGGAAGAAGCGGGTTGGTGCAAACTCGCCCAGCCGATGCCCCACCATGTTCTCTGTAATGTAAATGGGCACGTGCCTGCGCCCATCGTGCACGGCGATGGTATGGCCTACCATCTGCGGAAAGATGGTAGAGGCGCGTGACCAAGTTTTCAAGACCCGCTTCTCGCCCTGGCGATTCATGGTCTCTATCTTTTTGAGTAACTTGGGCTCTACAAAGGGCCCTTTCTTCAGCGACCGTGACACCGCTGCCTCCTCTACTTCTTCTTGCTAGGCCGGCGCCGGACAATATATTGATCCGTAATCTTGTTGCGCCGTGTCTTATAGCCTCGTGTCGGTTTGCCCCAGGGCGTCTTGGGGCCTGGCATACCGGCGGGTTGCCGTCCCTCACCGCCGCCGTGGGGATGGTCTCGCGGCGTCATGGCCGTACCGCGTACCTCAGGCCGTCGCCCCATGTGGCGTTTGCGCCCCGCCTTGCCCAGACGAATGTTTGAGTGATCCAAGTTGCCCACCTGGCCCACCGTAGCCATACACTCCACGCGTATACGCCTCATCTCGCCGCTGGGAAGGCGCACCTGGGCATAATCGCCTTCTTTGGCTAGCAGCTGCGCTGCCGTGCCCGCCGAACGCACCAGTTGGCCCCCCTTCCCCGCCTGCAACTCAATGTTGTGAATGAGCGTGCCGAGAGGGATATTGGCAAGGGGCAGGGTGTTTCCGACCTTGACCTCAGCCTGCGGGCCGGACATCACGGTATCGCTTACCTTCAGGCCCACTGGCGCGACGATGTAGCGTTTCTCACCGTCGGCGTACACCAAGAGGGCAATGCGGGCCGAACGATTCGGGTCATACTCAATAGCAGAGACGCGCGCCGGGATGCCCTGCTTATCCCGCTTAAAATCAACCGCCCGGTACAAACGTTTGCTGCCGCCACCCCGATGGCGCACGGTCACTTTGCCGCGTACGTTGCGTCCCGCGTTCTTTTTCAGGTTGCGAACCAACGACTTTTCCGGACTCGCTTTAGTTATCTCCTCAAAAGTGGAGACACTCATGCCCCGTCGCCCCGGTGACGTGGGCTTATAGACCTTGATCGCCATGAACCTGACTCCTCTCCCGCCTAGACGCCGTC
>JADYZS010000354.1 GCA_020853075.1 Anaerolineae bacterium
AGTCGCGGCGGTCGTTCATGGCTCCACCCGCACCCGCGTATCCAACAGCACCCGGTCGCCCGCAGGGTTGCCGTCGGCTCCGTGCAGTGGCAGGCGGCTGTTCGTCGCCGCATCGTAGAAGCCTATCTCAACAGTGTAGAGGCCAGGCAGCGCAGTGGGCGACACAGGCAAGAGGTAGGCGTCTGCCAGCACCTCGCCCGCGAGCCAGCCGGTCGTCGGCGCGATATTCCCTAATGGTATGCTATCCTGTTGACCGCGTACCACCTCGTTCGCATCCAGCAGATGGACAAAGACGGTGTATGAGACATCCATTGTCGTCTTGGCCCGCCAGGTCAGCGTCAGGGGGATGCTGGCGCCGGGCCGCGCCGTGGTCGTGGGGAGGTCGTACCCCAACAACTCAATGAGGCCGCCGAAGTCGGCGACCAGGGGATACGCGAGGGTTGGAACGTCAAAGGAGCGGGCGCGTCCCTCTATGCGCGCCGTCCCCAATTCCACTTCGCCCGCAAGTTGGCCGCTGGCCGTCTCTATGAGTGCGACGACGACGCGATACTCGCCCGGCGGCACGTCTGGCCCTAGCCGCCAGTCGTGGTCATCGCGCACTACCTCGCCCGCGGCCCAACGGTCAGTAGGGTAGGTATCCGCCGCTGGCTGGCTCATTTCCTCGCTCCAGGTCTTGTCGGCACGCAGGGCCAGACGCACCGTGTAAGCAGGGAGCGGCGCGCGCGCCGCCTGCCAATAGAGACGCAGAGGGAGTGTCGCACCCGGCGCGAAAGGGCCAGCGGGCTCATCGTAGCCCAGGAGCGTCAGGCCACCGAGCCGGGCCGAAAGGCGATGCTGCATGGGGAGGGTTGCCGTGTCGGGCGGCGTGAGCGGGCGCACGATCTCCACTTCGCCAAGTGGATGCTCGTCCAGACCCCCTTGCCAGCGGAGCCGCTGCAAAGTCTGAGGATCGTAGAGGGCGACGGAGAGGCG
Source organism: Anaerolineae bacterium (assembly GCA_020853075.1). Taxonomy (GTDB): domain Bacteria; phylum Chloroflexota; class Anaerolineae; order JADYZS01; family JADYZS01; genus JADYZS01. The sequence continues at coordinate 973 of JADYZS010000354.1, forward strand.
GTATTGGCCGGGGGGCGAACCGGACAGCGGCCACACCGTATAGACATTAGTCGCCTCTTCGTCCGCAGACCAGAAGCGAGCCCGCAGGTGCCGGTCGCTCACCAGGTAGCGATCCTCCTGCCCGACGACGTGGCCTTGCACGTCTCTGAGAATAACCGACGCCTTGTAATCTGCTGCCGCGCCCTCCACCCGCCAGCGCAGCACGGCCCAGGCCGCCTTGTCCGCAGGCACGACCTTGCCGCGCGCCTCGGCGAAGGTGCTGGTTGCCTGGGGGCCGCGCCCACCGACCGCGCTCGCTGCCAGGGTCACGCCACCAGCGGTGACGCCCACGGGCTCCAGGAGAGGCGCGAGTTCAAAGCGCGGCTCGCGCGGAAGTTGATACCAGGTGACCCGGTAGCCGCGGAACGTCTGCTCACCCTCGCGGTGGCCGTACTTCGCCAGGAGCCAGGGCACCGACTCGCGCGGGTCGGTGTCCGACTTGAACCAACGCACCCAGAAAAGCCGCTCGCGTCCCTGGGCCAGGCCCGTCAGGCGATCCGCGACAGTGTTGATGTCCACGAAGAGATATTCGGCAGGGGCCGCGCCGCGATAATAGTAGCGCCAGGGATACGGCACGTCAAAGAGCACCAGATCCTCTGGTCCGGCGGTCTCGGCCAGCCAGGTGGTGAGGCCCGTGGTATCCTCGCTGAAAGAAGCGGGGTTGAGGTAATCGGAATATTGCGCAGGGATGACCGCGACCAGCAGGAAGATGGCCGCGCCAATCCCCAGCCCGCGCCGGAGACGCGCCCACCCGGCTACTGCCAGGCCGACCAGGAGATAAAATGCAGGTGTGACGAAACTGATATAGCGGGGCGCGAAGGCCGCACGATCCACCAGGACGACGTAGTAGAGCGCGAGGGGAACCAGGAGGCAGAGGGCCAACGTCGCGACCGCGCGCCCTTGCCGCTCCCGCCGGAGCCAGAGTAGTAGCCCGCCGATGATGATGAAAGCCAGGCCCCAAAGCCAGAGTGCGGCCTGATTGGCCGCATAGTGCTCGCCCAGGCTGAAAGCGCGCCAGCAGAGGGAGAGATATTCCGACAGGGAAGGGACGGTGAGGGTAGGGTTGCGGTAAGGCGCGATCTGTTGCAGGGCGCGGGGGATCTGTGGCGCGAAGAGGAGAGCGATGGCGAGGTTGCTCCCCAGCCATTTCAAGAGCCGCTGCCGTCGCTCCCTTACCGGCGCGGCCAAGACCCAGGCCGCGAAGAGGAGTTGCCAGGCAGCGATGACGAAGACGGCAGAATAGTGGGTCAAGAGCGCGAGGGCAGAGAAGACGGCGTACACAACGAAAGGCAGGGGGGAAGTACCTGACCTGTTCACCAGCAGGCGCAACAGCCCATATCCCGCCGCGGCCAGCCACAGGTACGTCCAGGTGTACATGCGGGTTTCCTGCGCCTCGGCCACGAGGAAGGGAGCCAACGCCGCCGCGCCCGCCGCGACCAGCGCGGGCCATTGAATTGCCTGCGTCCTACCCTTCCCTGACCCCTCCCTGAGAGGGAGGGGAACCTGTACTCCTCCCCCTCTTAGGGGGAGGTTGGGCTGCGCAGCGTCCCGCACGCGGGGAGGGGGTGAGTCGCTGTGGCGCGCGATTCTGCGCCCCAACTGGTAGCACAAAGGGACCAGGAGGACCCCCGGCATCACGGAGAGGAAACGCACGGCGAACTCGCGCGTGCCCGCCAACCCCATCCAGCCGTGCAGCAGGTAGAAATAGATGGGAGGGTGAATGTCCAGTTCGCCCGCGAGGGCGATGGCGGAGAGAGGGCGGCCCGCCACGTCTATGTTGCGCGCCTCATCCCACCAGATGTTCTGCGCGTCCAACCGGAAGACGCGCAGCGCCAGCGCCGCCCAAAGTAGTAGGAAGAGGATCAGAAGCATGCGCGTTTTCATTAACCCGTTATCGTTGAGCGGATTGGTTCAACCACGGAGACACCGAGAACACGGAGATATTTATTCACTCTGTGCTCTCCGTGTCTCCGTGGTATTGCTTATTACCTTGCGGTAGAGTTCAAGATGCCTTGCTGCGATGCGCTCCCAGCCGAAACCGGCGGCGACGCGCCTTGCGCTTTCGCCCAACCGTTCTCGCAATGCTGTATCCGCCGCAAGGCGGGCAACGGCGGCGGCCAGCGCGGGCGGGTCGTCCGGGGGGACGAGGAGCGCGGTCTTACCGTCGGCTAACTCGCGCAAGGGGAGCGCAGGCTGTGTGGTCACGATGGGAAGGCCGTGGGCCAGCACTGCCAGGAGGCTGCCGCGGCGAAAGGAGACGCCATCGCGGTAGGGCAACACCGCGATATCCGCAGCCAGGAGATTGGCCGAGACCTCTGCCGCGGTTGTGTAGCCTGTCCAACGGACGCGCTCTTCTAGTCCCGACTCGCCGATCAGGGCTTGTACCCGGCTCAGATAAGCGCGGTTCGTGGGGTCGCTCGCGCCCACCTGCCCTCCCACCATCCACAAGTGATAGCGGCGGTCAGCCGCCAGCAGCGAGAGCGCGCGTATCAGCGTCTCGCCCCCTTTGCTGGCATTGAGGAAGCCGAAGTAGCAGAGCGCGACGTCATCGGGGGCCGCGCCGTGCCGCCTCCGCCAGTCTGCGCGGTCATAGTCGGGCGGCGGCGCGGGCGCGATGTTGGAGCCGATGGGGATCAGATGCAGAGCCGTCGCAAGCCCCTCTTTCTGTATCGCTGCCTCGTCCTCCTGGTTCGTGACCACCACCGCGTCGCACGCCCGCGCCAGGACGCGATTCACCCAACGGCGCACGGCTCCCGCTTTGGGGAAGAGGTAGGGTTCCTTCAGATCGTGAAAGGTGACCAGACAACGGAGCGTCGTCGCTCGCCGCAGCCGGCGCGGCAACAGATTGATGGCAGGGTGCATGCCGTAGGCCGCCGTCTGGTATTGGATGTGGACGATACTGGCTTGTACCTGCCGCGCCAACGTCTCGGCCTGCCGCCACATTCCCCAGCCCCAGCGTGAAATGAGGGGGTGCACGATGATGGCTTCCGGCCCCAGCACGGCCTGGCGCGTGGTGAGGACGTGCACCTCCGCGCCTTGCTGCGCGAGGGCCGTGCCCAACTCGCGCGTGTAATCGCCCACGCCACCCTGCATCGGTGGGTATTCGCCGCTGATTAGTAGGATACGCATGACCCGTTAAAGTGGAGAGAGGTCTTTTCTAACGTGGTGAGCGTAGGCCGGAGCGCAACACCTGGCCGTAGGCGCGCATCCGCTCCGCCCGCAACGCCCTCTTGTGGCCCAGTGACCACTTCACGCCTTCTTCGCCCCACTGAAAGACGTAGGTGGCGAGCAAAAAGAGCCGTAATATTTCAGCAGCCAGCCATCCGTGATATTTGTGGAAATAGCGCACCTTGCTGGCCTGGAAGTGGATGTGCCGCGCCGGGATGACCTGTTCGCTGGACTTCCCCTCGTAGTGCAACACCTGGGCCGCGGGGAGATAGGCAACCCGCCAGCCTAACGCCTTTGCCCGGCGGCACCAGTCTAATTCCTCGGAATACATAAAGAAACCCTCGTCAAAGCCGCCTATTTCTGTCAGCGCCGTGCGCCGCACCATCAGGCACGCGCCGACGAGCCAATCCACCTCCTGTTCCGCGTCATCCGCCACATCCGCCACGTAGTAGCGGCGCTGGATGCCACTGCGCGGCCACGAGCGTTGCAGGAGTGTGCTTTCCAAGAAAGCCGTCGCCAGCGTGGGGAAGCGACGGCGCGAGGGTTGCACCGTCCCATCTGGATAGCGTAACTGTGGGCCAATGACACCAACGGCGGGATGGGCGTCCAGGTAGCGCACCATCGTTGCCAGGGCATCGCCCACGACTTCGGTATCGGGGTTGAGGAAGAGGACGTAGCGGGGCAGGTCGTTCTCCGGATATTCAAATAGGGCGCGCAGCCCCAGGTTGTTCCCCGCTGTGAAGCCGAGGTTACGTTCGCTGGCGACGAGACGCACGCCGGGAAACTCGGCCTTGACCATCTCGGCACTGCCGTCGTGGGAGGCGTTATCCACCACGATGACCGCCGTCGCCAGGCCGCCGCGCCGCGCGCTATCGTCCAGCGATGCCAGGCAGCGGCGCAACAGGTCCCGCACGTTCCAGTTGACGATGATGACGGCTAAGTCCATAGGTGAAAACGTAGAGACGGCCGACGGGTCGTCTCTACTGCGCAATGCCCGCCAGGGCGCTGGGTTTTACCTCAGCATGGGAGCAAAGAGACCTGACCCTTATATCAGCAGCGTTAGCGCTCGCGCTCCACTGCGAATTCGGCCAGGGAAGCCAACGCCTGGCGATAGGGGGTATCGGGCAAAGAAGCGAGAGACGCCTTCGCCTGAGCCGTGAAGCCGCGCGCTTCCTCCAACGAGAGGGTGATGGCCTGGGAAGCGCGGATGCGCATGACGGTGCGCTCCACGCCGTCGCCATTCTGCAACTCTTTCTCCAGGAAGGTCGCCGCCTCAGGATGAGATTGTAGATAATAAAAGACGGGGAGCGTCAACGTGCCTTGCCGTAGGTCGTTTCCCACAGGCTTGCCCAGCGCGGCATTGTCGCTGGTGAAATCCAGGACATCGTCCATGATCTGGAAGGCCATGCCCAGGTGGTAGCCGTAGTCCTTGAGGGTCTGGATGTGCGGCTCCGGCGCGCCGCTCAGGATCGCGCCCGATTGGCAGGCCGCAGAGAAGAGGGACGCCGTCTTAGCAAAGATACGCTGGTAATAGTCTTCGCGCGGGTGCTTCCAGTTGCGCGAGGCAAAGAACTGGCGTATTTCGCCGCCCGCGATAGTCCTGATCGTCTGGGCAAAGATGCGCATGAGGCGCACGTTCGCGGCATCGGCGGCGAAACTGGCCGCGCGGG
>JADYZS010000355.1 GCA_020853075.1 Anaerolineae bacterium
GGGCGCGCGCCCGCCTGTGCTGGGCGCGCCCTTCGCCTGTGACCTCTTCGCGCTCCACGCCGCGGGTGTACCAGCGGTGGTCTTTGGCCCTGCCGGCAGCAACTACCATACGCCGGACGAATACGTGGATCTGGAGAGCATGACCACGGCAGCCCAGGCCCTCGTTCGCCTCGTGGTGGATTGGTGCGGCGTGGTATAGGGGATAGGGACAAAACAACACAGTGGCCGTCCGGCCCTCGCCCCTTGGCCCCCTCTCCCAACTTTGGGAGAGGGGGATGGGGGTGAGGGCTTGAAGCCGCACTCATTATCAATACACACAGTCTAAAGGAGTCCCAACCGTGAAGAAAGCCTTATTCCCCGCCGGTGTGCCGAAGCCCCTGGGCCCCTATTCGCCCGGCGTCGTTGCCTCCGGCAACCTCCTCTTCGTCGCCGGACAAGGCCCCACCGATCCGGCTGTGGGCAAGATCACCGCCACCACCTTCGCCGGCCAGACCGAGCAGACCCTCAAGAACGTGAAAGCCATCGTAGAGGGCGCGGGCGCGCAGATGTCCGACGTGGTGCGGGTCGGCGTCTTTCTCAGCGACATGAAGTATTTCGCCGAGATGAACGAGGTCTATCGCCGCTACTTCCCGGAGCCGTACCCCGCCCGCACGACCATCCAGACAGACCTGCCTGGCTTCATGATTGAGGTGGATGCGGTGGTGGCGCTGCCGGGATAGAACAAAACACCCCAAGAACCTATCCTAAAAATATGGGGGGGGGATTTCTGGTCAGCGGATTGCCTGCGGCATAACGGATTAGCGGATGGCCCTCACCCTCCCCTTCCCCTCCCTCTCCCATATTTGGGAGAGGGAGGGGAAACCCGCGAGACTCTTCCCCCTCTCCTGTATTCGGGAGAGGGGGAAGGGGGTGAGGGCCGCTAATCCGTCGCTTGCACCTCGTCGGCGCCTTGTATACCATGCTGTAACTCTACGGTGCCGTGTACGCCCAGCCGTACTCGGCGGTGGGAAGCCCGCACGAGTACGCAGGGCAAGCCGACAGGCTACGCGTAGCATCCGCTGAACCGAAGGCATCCGCTGACCCTGTTTGCTCTCCTCCCATGATTCTTAGGATAGCCTCTAAGGGTCATGAAGACCCTTAAGGGGCATAGAGAAGGCGAGCATGTCATCTCACACCCCTCACCCCGTACAGGCGGCCAACCTTACCGCGCGCCTGGATGCGGCCAACATCGTATCGTTGCTGCTGCCCGGCGGTACGGATCTCCTGCGCGCGCCCGCCTACCTGGAGATCTCCGAATGGGATAGCCCTCACGTCTTGCGCCTGGCCGCGAGCGGAGCCTCGGTAGAGGCCGGTGGCATCGCCTTTCGCCAGGAGTGGCCGGAGGCGGGGCTGGGCGTTGAGTTTCGCGTTCTGGCCGCCCGCGAGCTGACCCTGGAGATTTCGTTGCAAAACCGCCGCCAGACGCGCCGCGATATGGTGGTGAGCCTCGTGCTGCCCTGCGCCGCGAGAGACTTGCGCCTCTTCGTGCCCGGCGGGAACGCGCACCCATCTCTCCACCGCCCTCTGGCCTTCGGCTACCGCGATGAAGGCGCCCCTCTGACCATGCCGGCCACAACCCTCTATCGTCACGGCGTGGGCGGCGTGACCTTCTTCGGCGACTTCGCGATTCCTATTACCCCTTATCGGGTGACGACGCTGCCAGCAGAAGAAGGGCTAGAGGTGCGGTTGCAGCGCCGCCACCTACGGTTGGAGGGAGGCGCGTCGGTGACGACGACGCTGCATCTGGCCGGTCACGGGGGAGACTGGCGGCCCGGTCTCGGCTATCTGCGCGAGCGCTACGCAGACTACTTCACGGCCCCTACACGGCAACTGGATGACTGGTACGGCGCGTTCCTCTATTCCAGCATCGGTGCGCCGGGGCAGTGGATCAGCCGTTGGGCAGAGGAAGGCGTCAAGGCTGTGGAAATCCATTACACCTACTCCTTCCTCGGTCGCTACGTGCCCACCGAGGAGCCCTGGGTGCGCGCGGTGGATGACCGCTGGGCCTATGAGAAGGTGGAGAAGAAGCCGGGCTTGCCGCCGCCAGGGTCAGATTTTGAGATGGTGAAAGCCTACCTGGACCGCACGCAGCCGCGCACCGGCAGCAAGCAAAGGGTGCGCGACCTCATCACGACGCTGCGGCAGCACGGCATCCATAGCCTCATCTACTACCAACCCTCCGAGTGCTGGGACCTTTATGCACGCAAGTATTACCCGGAAGGGATGTATCGTACGTTCCGGGGGCGCGAAGACCCGGTGTGGTTTGAGAATATGAAGATGGACATGCGGCTTGACAGCGCGTGGGGCCGCTACGTGGCCGACCAGTTTCGGGGTCTCCTGCAAATGTACCCCGACGTGGACGGCGTCTTCATGGACGAAGCGACCTACGACCAGTTGGACTTCGCGCCGGGCGCGGATGACGGTTTCTCCATCTATAAGGCCCGCGTCGCCTATCGCGTGGGCCGCGCCATCTGCCAACTCTCGGAGATCCTCTGCCGCGAAGCGCGTGAGCAGGGCAAGGTCGTGTGGTGGAACGGGCCATACACGGTGGAAATCGCCCGCTATGCCGACGGCATGATGGCCGAAGGGGGTGGGCTGCAAGGTGAGCGCATCCAATACCTGGACATCGGGAACAAGCCGACCTGCTGCCTGAGCCTGTCGGAGCGCCAATACAAACGCAACCTGGTGCTGGGCCTCTGGCCGACCTCGCCTTCGCTCCTGGGAACCTGGATGACACTGCTAGGCACGCCAGACAAAGGGTGGGAGCCGCCCGCGCCGGAGAGGGTGCTGCACTCCCGCTACCTGCCCCTCTTCCGGCACTTCAAGAGCAAGACCTGGGTTCTGACCGAAAGCCCGCTGACCCTGCCAACCGGCCTGGACGGCAACATCTTCCATACCCCTGAGGGCGGCTTCGTCGTCACCGTCGTCAACATGGAGCAAAATCTGGATAGCCGCGCCTTCTGGTGGGACGTCCCTATCGGCATCCAGGTGTCCGGCGCGGAGAAGGTGCGCGCCGTTTATCTCCTGACGCCCGACTGCCGCGGACGCGTCAAACTCCCCTGCTGGCGCGACGGCAACCGGATTCAGGTCGTCCTGCCGCGACTCCGCTCTGCCGCGATGCTCATTTTGGCGACGGGCGGAACCTACGTGGCCCTGGCGGGAGACGAGGCCGTGACGCGCGGCCGGGAGGCAAGCCTGCGCCTGGCCCTGGATAACTGGAGCAGCCATGACGAGGCGGTCACGGTGCAGGCCGCTGCTCTGGACGGTTCCTACCACATCCCGGCGGGTTCATCTCTGGAACTTCCCTTGTCGTTGCCTGCGACGGTGGAAGCGAGCGAGCACGCCTCCTTCCCGGTATCGGTTCGCTGGGATGGACGCGAGGAGAACTACACCCAGGAAGTATGGGCCGATGAGCCGGTCGCCATCACCTGGCAGGGGCGTCCGGGGACGGTGCTGGGGAAGCCCCAGCGCGTCAAGGTCTGGTTCAGCAACCACGGGCGCGAGGCTGTAACGTTGCATCCGCGGGTAGCAGGCCAGCAGGTGCGGCTGCGCGGCCTGCCTCGGCAGATACGTCTCCTGCCGGGCGAGCGTCGCCTGGTGGAGCCGCTGGCCGAGGGCCTGGCTGTGGGTGTGCAATCCCTCTCCATCACTGCTCCTTATGAGGGCGGCGTGGCGCAGTTGGAGATGCCGGTAGAAGTGTGGGCCGATACCTTCTCGCCTGCCGGTCTTGTTCCCATCCTCTCGGCTGCCGTCCGCCTGGAGATGTTCACACCCGACGGCGCGCCCGACCTGCGCTATGCCAGCGCGTCCGCGCCCTACAAGGTTACCAAGACCCGGCCCGTCTATCTCAACGGCCAGCGCATCGGCGAGGTGCCCAGCCGCAACAACACCTTCTGGCGCACCGATGGCTTCACCGTCGGCATCCCCGCCCACGTCCTGCCGCACCTGCGCCGCCACAACGAGGTCACGATGGAGGCCGACGGCCCTGCCGATGCCTACAAAGTGCGCAACCTGGCGATAGAACTGGAATTGGTGAACGGGCGGCGGCTCTCGTCGTTGCCGGACACAAACGTCTATACAGCGCGCCCGTGTGACTTCGCCGAAGGGAAGATAGGGAGCCCTATCCGCGTCTATCTGGATTTTGACGACCTGGAACGAGAGGAACGGCGAGTGGATGACTGGAACCATATTGAAGAAATCGCATAACGGGCGGTTGGCGGGCAAGATAGCCCTCGTCACGGGCGGAGGCCGGGGCATCGGGCGCGCCATCGCCGAGCACTTCGCCGCCGAAGGCGCGGCGGTGACGATCACCGCCCGCTCCGTCCACGAGATTGAGGATGCGGCAGCGGCCATCCGCGCCGCTGGCGGCCACGCCCTCGCGGTGCAAACCGATATCGCCGACGTTGCCCAGGTGGAACGCGCGGTGCAGGCAACGGTGGATGCCTTCCAGGGATTAGACATCCTGGTGAACAACGCGGCCATCTCGTATTACAGCGACTTTGTGAAAGAGGACTGGGCTCGCTGGCTGCGGGTGCTTGAGGTCAACCTGTTGGGCGCGGTGCACGCGGCGAGGGCCGCGGCGCGGGTGATGATTGCCCAGGGGCGGGGCGGGCGTATCATCAACGTCTCGTCGGTGCACGGCTTTCTGGCCGAGAACGGCGCGTCGCACTACGACGTGGCTAAGGGCGGCATGGATCAACTCACCCGCACGTTGGCCGTGGAGCTCGCGCCGCACAACGTCCTGGTCAACGGTATCGCACCCGGCTTCGTGCGCACCCGCTTGTCCATTCTTCCCGACGGCACCGACGAGACGGAGACGCCGCTGTTCAAGGAGTATTACGTCGGCCTGCGCAAGATACCGCTGGCGCGCGCCGCCGCCCCAGAAGAGATCGCACCAGTCGCGCTCTTCCTGGCCTCGCCGGAGTGTACCTACGTCACCGGCCAAATCCTGGTGGTAGATGGCGGTTTGTCTATCACCTTCTGATTATGGGGTTCAACACATGAAGACGCCCGACTCCGCACGACCTATGCCCATCACCGGCATTGAGCACGCGGCGATCATCGCCGTGCAGACGGAAGAATTGGTTGCCTGGTATCAGCGCGTCCTCGGCGCGACCATCGTCTGGGCCAGCGACAAGGTGCCGCGAGCCTACTTCCTACGCCTGGGGAATGACCTGATTGAAATGGGCCCCGCGCCAGCGGGGTCGTCTCCCGCGCGGCTCTCCGCCGATGCGCCGGGCCTGCGCCACCTCGCTTTCACCGTCAGCGATTTTGACGCCGCCGTCGCGGTCCTGCGCGAGCACGGCCCCACCTTCACTACCGAGGAACTATCGGCGGCGCGGGGCGCTCGCACCATCTTCTTCCTGGACCCGGAAGGGAACCATCTGCAATTGATCTGGCGGCCTGAGGCGGTGCGCTGATGGCCTACAACACGCGCCCGGCCCTCCTGCCTGATCGCCCTCTGCGCGTGGCGCTGGTGGGGGCCGGCCACTGGCACGCGCCCTACTACGCAGAGGCCCTGCGCAAGTCTGGCTCAGAACTGGTCGGGTTGACCGACGCTGATCCTGCAACCGCCGCGCGGCGGGGGCAAGAGTTGCAGATCAAGACCTACGATGGCGCGGCGACCGTGATAGAAGAGACTCGGCCCGATCTGATCTACGCCTTCGCACCTCACCGCGACATGACCGCCCTCGTCCAAGAACTCTTAGACCTGGGCGCGCCCTTCGTCATTGAGAAACCGACCGGCCTGGATTGGCGTCCCCTGGCGGCAGCGGCGGCCAAAGCGCGGGAACTGGGGGCCTGGGCCGGGGTGGACCTGGTGGCGCGTACGCACCAACTGGTGGCCCGCCTGCGAGCGTTGGGCGAGAGCGGCGCGTTGGGCCGCGTCCATAACTTCTTCTATCGCCTCTTCGCGGGCGATCCGCAACGCTACGTCGCCTGGGGCGTCCCCTGGATGCTTGAGCCTGAGCGCGCGGGCGCGGGCTGCCTATACAATTTCGGCCCTCACGTGGTGGACGCCTTTCAATGGCTGACGCGCGAGCCTGTGATAGAGGTACGCTGCCATCTGCGCCATCTGCACGGGCTGAAGATAGCGGACTACGCCCACCTGACCTGTCTGACGCCATCGGGCGCGGTCGGCAATCTGGAAGTCGGGTACATCTGTCCCGGCGACTTCTACGAACGGGGCCTTACCCTCGCCAGCGACCGGCTCTACGTCTCCTCGCCTAACCTGGATGCGGGCACGCTGCGCTGGCGGGATGGGCGCAGCGAAGAAGTATCGGCTGGTGATAGTGGGGGTGACTTCTGGCTGGCTTACGTGCGCGACGTGGAACGCCGCCTGCGCGCGGGCGAGCCGCCTATTGCCACGTTGGACGACATGGCAAGGACGCTGCGCGTCCTCAACGCCGCGGAGGAGTCGGCGCGGAGCGGCCGGCCTGTACGGCTGGAGTAAGCCGTCGGATTTCATCCGGTGGCGGTTCAAAGCACAAAGGCACGAAGAGAGGGCTGATACCCTCTGTCTCATGAGGTCGTAATGCGGTTTGCTCAGGCCGGTTGTGCCGTTACCCCGACCTTCTCACCCTCTGCGGCGCGCGGCCAGATGCCGGCGCGTTTCACAATCTCGGCGACGGAGTCCTCCCAGCGATAGGCCATGACGTGGATGCCCGCCACGCCGGGGATCTCCTTCACCTGCTGGACGATCTCCACTGTCAGCGCCAGGCCCTCGGCAGCCTGGGCTTCCTTGCCCTCTTTTCCCTCAACCCGTTTGATGATCTCCGGCGGTATCCAGACCCCCGGCACGTTGTCTGCCATGAAGTGCGCGATGCGTGCCGAGCGGATAGGCCCCACACCGGCCAGGATATAGACTTTCTTGTGCAAGCCCATATCCACCACCCGCGCCATGAACTCGCGAAAGCGCGGTACGTCATAAACGTATTGGGTCTGGATGAATTGAGCACCGGCCGCGACCTTCTTCGCCAGACGGTGCGGACGCCATTCGTAGGGCGGGGCAAAGGGATTCTCCGCTGCGCCGAGGAAATAGACCGGGGCGGGGCTCACCTTGCGACCACTCAAGAAGGTTCCCTTGTCGCGCATGATGCGCAGGGTGTTGAGGAGTTGGATAGAATCAAAATCAAAAACCGGCTTGGCCTCCGGCTGGTCACCGGCCTGGACGCCGTCGCCCGTCAGACAGAGGACGTTACGGACGCCGAGGGCTGCCGCGCCCAGGACGTCGCCTTGCATGGCGATCCGGTTGCGGTCTCGGCAGGAGACCTGCAACACCGGGTCGTAGCCGGCTTGCAGCAAGGTCAGACAGGTGGACAGGCTGGACATGTGGACGTTGGCGCTGGAGGCATCGGTAGCGTTCATCGCGTCCACGTAAGGCGCAAGTTTTGCTGCATCCTTCAGCACCCGCGGCGGGTCGGCACCATCGGGGGGCGATACTTCTGCCGTGACGACGAAGCGCCCGGAGCGGAGCACCTCTTCCAGGCGACTGCGCGCCGGTTGCTGGTTGGTTGCCGCCGCTGGCATCGCTACGGTGGTCGCCGTCTCAGACATGGTTCATCCCCTCCTCCACCTGCCATGCCGCCTGGGTCTGGACGTCCTTGCCCGTCAGATAATTGACCCACGAAGAGGTCCCCGTCAACTGGCGGTTCACTGGCGGGTTGACGTGGTGCATGTGCCCGGCCCAGGCCGTGCCCGGTGACCGCCGGTAGGCCAACACCC
>JADYZS010000356.1 GCA_020853075.1 Anaerolineae bacterium
AGCGATTCTTGCGGTATCATAAGGGCTGCCTCCGTATTAGGATGGTTCGGCAACCTCTATGATACGAGGCGGCCGCGTTTAGGTCAAGCCTGAGCGCGGCCTATGATTTATGACCAAGCCTCAGCTAAATGAGCGTCAATTGCAGGTGCATGTCCCTGTCGTAGGTTGGCTCTTCATCGTGGCGAATGCCGTGATCCTTGTGATCGCCGCCTTCGTGCTCGTGCTCCTGGTCGGCATCGGCGTCTCCGTTGGTGAGCCCGAAGCGATGACGATTCTCAGCATTGTTGGTACGGGCGTGGCGCTGCTGTTGGCCGTGCTCAGCGTGCCGGGGATCGTAGCCGGGGTCGGCCTCCTGGCGCGCAAATCGTGGGCCAGGATTCTGACCATCGTCCTCTCTATCCTGGGCCTGGTGAACTTCCCCATCGGCACCCTCATCGGCGTCTATGCCCTATGGGTGCTCATGCAGGAGGGAGCCACCGGGTACTTTTCCTAGACGGCGCGGCTGACTTGGGAATACCTAACCGCCGAGACCACAGAGAACGCAGAGATAGGCGTGGAGGTTGCCATGAGAGCCTTCGTCTTGAGCGGCGGCGCTAACTACGGCGCGCTCCAGGTCGGCGCGCTGGATGCGTTGTTGTCTTATGGCCTCCACCCGGATATAATAGTGGGCGTGTCAGCCGGAGCGATCAACGCGGCCTGGTTTGCCACCCACCCGGATCTGAATGGCATAGGGCAACTGGCAAGAATCTGGTGCCACATCGCCCCCCAGGTGTTCCGGCCTCTGGATCAGGCCAGCATGTTGCTGCAACTTGCTTTACGCCGAGAGAGCGTTTTGTCCAACACTGCTCTACAACGCTTCATCTGCAAGTTCTTGCCCGCCGAGACGAGGTTTGGCGACCTCTCCAACCCTCGCCTGTACGTCACGGCTGCCCGCCTGGCGGACGGAGCACCCCGCGTCTTTGGCGACGATCCCGATGATCGCCTGTTGGATGGGCTGATGGCGAGCACGGCCATACCACCGCTCTTCCCTCCCTGGCGGATGGACGGGACAGCCTACGTAGATGGGGGGATTGTGTCTAACCTGCCCCTTCAGGTTGCCATTGAGCGGGGCGCAGATGAGGTCTTTGCCCTCTTGAATTGCCTCTCCTTAACGGGAAACGACGGCAACGCTCCCCATGGGATGTCTGCTGTGAGCATCCATGCCATCGCCCTGATGATAGATCACCAGGTTGAACACGAAATAGAGATGGCAAGGAGGGATGCCGACGTCCGGCTGCATCTGATCCGTCTCTGCCCCGGCGCAGACCCCGGCTTCTGGAGTTTCGCCCGGGCCGAGGAACTGATCGCTGATGGGCGCAGGGCAGCCCAGGAGTATTTAACGCAAGAACACTTCGTGGAGGAAAGGACATTGGCATGGATTGGATAACAGACCCCCAGGTATGGATCGCGCTCGTGACCCTCACCGTACTGGAAATCGTGCTGGGTATTGACAACATCATTTTCATCTCTATCCTGGCCGGCAAACTCCCCCACCACCAGCAGGAGCGGGGGCGAGTCATGGGCCTGGGGTTGGCGATGCTGACGCGTATCGTGCTCCTTCTCTCGTTGTCTGTGATCTTGCGCCTCACCGCGCCCTTGTTCACCGTCCTCGGCAACGAGATCTCCGGGCGCGATCTGATCCTGGTGGCTGGTGGTCTCTTCCTGCTGGTGAAGAGTACCCGCGAGATTCACGATAAGCTAGAAGGGGCGGCAGAGCATCATACCGCGCGCGCGGCGGCCTCGTTCACCGGGGTGATCGTGCAAATCGCTTTGTTTGATATCGTCTTTTCCCTTGACTCCGTTATCACCGCGATAGGAATGGCGAACAAGGTCGGCATCATGGTCGCGGCCATCATGATCGCGGTGGGCGTCATGATGCTATCGGCCCGGTCTATCAGCGCCTTCATTGAGGAACACCCGACGGTGAAGATATTGGCCCTGAGTTTCCTCCTCCTGATCGGCGTGGCCCTGATTGCCGAGGGCTTTGACGTGCACATCCCCAAAGGCTATATCTACTTCGCCATGGCTTTCTCGGTGCTCGTGGAACTATTGAACATGAGACTACGCGCCCCGCAGGCTTCTGCTCCCGTGAAGCTGCGCGGGCCGTATGGTAAGGCTGCGAGGCCGGATGGGAGTGCGTAAAAGGCTGAGAATACCTGTCACCCCCTTCTGATTGCCGGGTGAGAGGAACGACAGCCCCCAACCAGCGAAGAAAGGACGGTTCCGCTATGCAAACGGTTGAAGTATCTCACATCGTCAAATCGTTCGGCACGACCCAGGCTGTGGCCGACGTGTCTTTCTCCATTGAGCGCGGCGAGATCTTCGGACTCCTCGGCCCCAACGGCGCGGGCAAGACAACGACCATTCGCATCATGCTAGATATTTTCAAGCCAGATCAAGGCACGGTCTCCATCCTGGGTGGGCCGCTCACGGAGGACAAGAAGGAGCGCATCGGCTACATGCCGGAAGAGCGTGGTCTGTACCAGGACATCCCCCTGGAGCGCTGCCTCCTCTACCTGGCTTCCCTGAAAGGGTTGTCGCCAGCCGAGGCCCGCCAGCGGCTCAAGGGCTACCTGGAGCGTTTTGACCTGGCCCAGCACAAGAACAAGAAAGTCAAAGAACTGAGCAAGGGGATGCAGCAGAAGGCTCAACTGATTAGCACGATCCTGCACGGGCCGGAACTGATCATCGTAGATGAACCCTTTGCTGCCCTTGACCCCATCAACGTGCAACTGGTGAAGGATCTGATGCGGGAATTGCGCATTCAGGGCACGACGATCATCATGTCCACCCACCAGATGCACCAGGTAGAGGAATTGTGTGACCGCATCGTTCTCATCAACAAAGGGCGGAACCTCCTCTACGGAGCATTGAACGACATCCGCCGCCGCTATGCCAGCCACGCGGTGGTCGTGCGCGCCGACGGCGAGTTGCCGCCAGTAGCGGGGGTTGCAGAGGTTGTGCCGCACAATGGCGATGTAAAACTCGTGCTGAGAGAGGAGACGACGCCCCAGGATGTCCTGCGCGCATTGGTGGCGCAGGGTGCGCCAGTGGAGCGGTTTGAGATCGCCATGCCTACGCTGGATGAGATCTTCATCCGCGCCGTAGGCGAAGGAGGCGCGTGATGCATCGGTCGTGGCTCGTCGCCCAATACGAATACAAGCGACTCGCATCCCAGAAGAGCTTCATCCTCGTCCTCCTGAGCGTGCCCCTGCTGATCTCCCTTATCATCGGGTTAGGTGTTGTCATGGAGCGGCTGGAGAACAACGACGCGCCAGTGGGCTACGTGGACAAGGCCGGTCTGCTGGCCGATCCCATCGCCGCACCCCAGCGAGCCAGTGCACCCGACAGCCCCGGCGTCCCCGGACTGGTGACGCTGCTACCTTTTCAAACGGAGGAAGAGGCGCGCCAGGCGTTAGAATCCCGCCGTATCCAGGCCTACTACGTGGTGGCCGAAGACTACCTTAAAACGAACCGGGTGGACCTCGTCTATATTGAGCCGCCTGGCGAAAATGTGAATCGCCAATTCTGGGATTTCATGCAGATCAATCGCCTTTCTGAGTTACCACCGGAGATCGCCCGCCGCGCCGTGGCGGGGAGTAACCTGACCGTGCGTTGGCCGGAGGATATGCCCGGCGGCGGCCGCGAGTTTTCCCAGAGGACCTTCATCAACAACTTCCTGCCGATGATCGCGGGGCTGGCGTTGATCATTCTTCTCTTCATCAGCAGCGGCTATCTGATGCAGGTGGTCGTTGAGGAGAAGGAGAACCGCACCATAGAGATCCTGGTGACTTCGGTCACGCCCAACCAACTGATCGGCGGCAAGGTCTTAGGCATCATCGGTGTGGCGCTCACCCAGGTAGTGGCCTGGATCGTCTTCCTGGCGTTGGTGGTGTTTATCGGCGGCGATTACCTCGGCGTCGGCTTCCTGCGCAATCTGTGGGTGGATCCGCGGACGCTCTTGACGCTGGTCGCCTTTGCGCTGCCGTCCTACGTGATGATCGCGGCATTGATGGCGAGCGTCGGCGCGCTCGTGTCCGAAGCCCAGGAAGCCCAACAAACTACGGGGCTCTTTGCTCTACCCATCTGGGCTCCCTATTGGCTGTTGGCTCTCATCATAGAGTATCCCGACAGCCCGGTGAGCATTGGCCTCACCCTCTTCCCTCTCACGGCTCTATCAACCCTTAGTTTCCGCCTGGCGATGGCCCCCGTGCCAACCTGGCAAATCGCCTTGAGCCTGACACTGCTCATCCTGTGTGCTGTGGGAGCGGTATGGCTGGCCGGACGCGCGTTCCGGTTTGGGATGGTTCGCTATGGTCAAGGTTTGCGCTGGCGCGACCTTGTCGCTCTCGGGACGGGACAACTGGCGCGCCCTCTTCCTGGAGGCCAGCATGGGTAAGATATGGCTCGTCCTGCGCCATGAGATACGCACGACCCTCGGCAGCAAGTCGTTCCTGTTCTTGACCTTCGGCCTACCCGCGCTCTTTTCCCTCGTTTTCCTGGCCGTCACAGCCTTAAGCAGAGGCGCATCCGGCATACCCGGTGGAGCGGGCGGGGCTGGAGACCCGTCCCGTCTGCAGGTGGAGGGATACGTGGATCAGAGCGGCCTGGTCAAAGCGATCCCGACGAGCGTCCCGCGGGACATCCTGGTTCCTTACCCGGACGAGGCCGCCGCACGCGAGGCCCTGCGCGCGGGCGAGGTCGCGGCCTACTACGTCATCGCCGCGGACTACGTTGCGAGTGGTGACCTCCTCTACGTCAATCCCAAATACAACTTCGCCACGTCGCGGGGGCAATCGTGGGTCATGCGCCAGACGCTCTTCGCCAATCTACTGGGCAACGATGCCGAGCGGATCGCCCGCGCCGCGCGGCCGATGGACGTGAAGGTAACCGCCCTGTCGCCGGCCCAGGACACGCGCGATGAAGATAACCCCGCGACCTTCTTTGTCCCTTATATCTCCATGATGCTCCTCTATGTCGTCATCCTCATGGCAGCCAGTCTCCTCCTCAATAGCGTCGCCACCGAGAAGAAGAACCGGGTGATGGAGATCCTCTTGTCTTCGGTCTCTCCCCGGCAGATGCTGACCGGCAAGATCGTGGGGCTGGGGCTTCTCGGCCTTCTGCAAACCGCCATCTGGATGGGAACTGGCTACACCTTTCTGCTGCTGGGTGGGCAAACCCTGCAACTACCTGCCGGATTCACGCTGCCGCCTTCCATACTAATCTGGGGCTTCGTCTTCTTCTTGCTGGGCTATGCGGTCTATGCCAGCCTGATGGCCGGTTTAGGGGCGCTGGTTCCTAACCTCAGGGAAGCGTCTCAGGCTGTCATCCTGGTGATCTGGCCGCTCATCATCCCGTTGATGCTCTCCAGCATCCTGATTGAGAAGCCCCACGACCCCCTCGCCACCGTCCTGAGCATCTTTCCGCTCACGGCCCCCATCGCCATGATCACGCGGCTGGCCGCGGGCGGCGTGCCCTGGTGGCAGCCGCTGCTGGCGGTAGGGCTCCTGGTCATCACGGCGCTCATCATCATCCGCGCGGTGGCGAATACCTTCCGCGCCCAAACGCTCCTCTCCGGCCAGCCGTTCACCGTCGGGCGCTATTGGGCCGCGCTCCTGGGGAGAGGATGAGGAACGCAAAAGGGGCCGCGCGCTGCGACGCGCGGCCCCTTTTATTAGATCTCAGAGTTCTATACCATTCGGTTAACTACCCAGGAGGAGGGCAATGTGTGCCGCAGCACCAGATAATGCAAAGCCAGTCCCCACAATCGGTGGTAAAGATGTGCCTAGTCATCTTGGTGTCAACCGTAGCACAACCGCCAGAGGTGCAGTACCCACAATCAAAAGTACAATCAGCGCTGCAGGAATCCTGGCAATCGTAGACATTACAGCCGAAGCTGCTACAGGGAGATGGGCAGGTCCAAGAGCAGCCCCCTGCACACCCCGTAGCGTGAGCACGTCTAGGTCTCAACCCCAGGCCTAAAGCCGCTAGGGCCGCAGCGCGGATCCAGATAGGTACTTTGGTGAGATCTTTCACTTCCATATCTAGAACCTCCTCACAGGGATTGGCTGACAGCAAATAACTCGTTCTCTGACACATTCATCCCAATAACTGAGATCTCCCAGTCCCTGTCCCTCCACCACAAGGTATGGATGATCCTATTGCGTGAAGTAAAAGATTTCCACAATACCGCTTCTTGACCACGCACCATAAGTTTGCTCAAAACGGACCCGAAGTTGGGTTCAGAATCATGTTCACGCTTTGGGGAGAATTGGATGGTAAGCCGATGGTAAGCGTCCTTGCCGTAGTGTAAAATAACTTCTCGGACATGATGTTCCTTAACCCCCCTAGTGAACGCGCCCACCATCTCGAGAGAATAGTCCGAAGGTACATAGCGCGGTATGAGGATGGGGTGTGGTGCTCGCTCAGTTGCTTCAGACAGTGAAGTAAGCTTTACCTCGTGCTCAATTACCTGTTGACTAGGTTCAGTGTCCTTGGCCTGCGCCAGGTTTCGGGATGGCGAATCTAGAAGCGCTCCGGCAACAGTACCACCTGCAACTGCGGCGGCATAGCGGAAGAATCGCCGACGTCCACCGCCTCTATCAGAGACTTCCTCGCGAGCGCCTGTAGTGCTCTCTTGGGCACCAATGGTAGGTAATGGCAACCCTATCAATATCGCTATCGCCAGGAAAATAACCCCAATAGCTATAGAAACAAGGGATGTCGCGGGAGCAGGATGGGAGAGTAGAAGATAGGAAACGATCAGATAGATCGCCACCACAAGGAGTGCAGCGTCGCGAACTGCGACACTCAGCCACCCTTCCCTGGCGCGCCAGTGCGGGCCGAAGCATCCGCAACCCGGTTCCTTACCTCTGATGGCATTCAGTATGGCGATTACGATAAAACCGAACAACAGGATGGCTGTGACCGCCGCGGCAAGTGGCATAAAAGCCCCTATAAGTAATAGGACGCCAACCGAAAACTCCACCCAGGGCAACACAAGGCTGACCAGCACTGCGCCAGTCGGCGGGAGGATCTCGTAGCGCGCGATCGTCTTCTCAAATTCCTTTCGCGCCGTTGCTTTGGATATGCCAGCAAGCGCGAAAAGGAACCCAAGAACTAATCTTGCTACGAACACTACTGGGGTAAAGCTCACGATCGCAATGACAGCATTCTCTGC
>JADYZS010000357.1 GCA_020853075.1 Anaerolineae bacterium
ATCAACGATGATCATATCGTCTCCCTCCAGGCCCGTGCCAGGTTCAACCCGAACACTTTATCCTGCTCCGCCTTGCCTGTGATCACGTCTCGGATGTTCGCCATTTCTATTTCGTAGAGGGATTCGGGGGCGTTGGAGCCAAAGACGATGTGATCGGTTCCCATCTGCGCCACCATGTATCCGAAATTCCCCGGCCCGTTGCGCGAGGTCTCAAACAGAATGTTGGGCGCGAACTCGTGGCAGCGGGGGATGTCGTTCCAGAAGTCGCTCGCGCCGGAGTGCCCCATGATGAAGGTGACTTCCGGGTAGCGACGGGCTACCTCTACGACCTTGAACGGCTCGCCGAAGTGGGGAGTGCCAGTGTGGGTATAGACCGGCACGGCGTGGCGGGCGGCTTCTTCAATGAGAGGGTAGACAATCGGATCGTTCACCGGGAAACCCTGGTAGGTGGGGTGAAACTTGAGCCCGCGCAACCCTTCCCCCAAGGCGCGCCGCAACTCTTCCAGAGCGGCTGCCCCGTACCAGGGATTCGCCACGGCGAAGCCGGTGAAGCGATCCGGGTAGCGCCGCACCTGGGCCAAGATGAAGTCGTTTCCTTGCCGATTATGGAGGACGATTTCCTCTTCCACCGGGCAGATGAGCGCACGATCTACGCCGTTGGCATCCATCTGGCGCAGCAGGTCTTCAGGGGCCAGCGACTTGTAGCGTCCCTGGCCGACGTGGGCGTGGGCGTCTATGATCATCTGGCACTCTCCAGTCCTAACCTCTATATGTTACCGCTGAGACCGCGGAGGTCGCAGAGACTGGTATGCTCTCCGTGTTCTCTGCGGTTATCTCCCTGTTCCAGGGGCCGAGCGGCAGCCGCCAGTATAGCGCGCCCCTTGTAGGCTGTCAAACCATAGACAAGAGCGTGCAAAAGGTGTATAATTGAAGGTGTAGCCTTACCCACCAGCGTTGTCCCCTTTCTCCCAACCCCCACTCTTTCCTGGCATCAAACTTACATGCCCTACCATAAGGTGGTTTAGGATCATGGGGCGTCCTAGATAAAAAGGGCGCCAGGGATGGTCGCCATGAGCAAACCCCTCGTCTTTCCACACCGGAGAGCACACAAAGAGCCCGAGCCAGTACCCAGGCGCGACCTGGGTAACCTCCCGCTCCCGTTGACCCCTCTGGTGGGGCGGGAACAGGAGGTCGCCACGCTCCGGGAACTCCTGCGCCGCGGCGACGTGCGTCTCCTCACCCTCACCGGCCCGGGTGGCGTGGGCAAAACCCGCCTGGCCTTGCAGGTCGCTATGGACCTGGCGGACAACTTCGCCGACGGCGTCTTCTTCGTCTCCCTCGCCCCCCTCAGCGATCCTGCCCTGGTCATCCCCACCATCGCCCAGACGCTGGGGTTCCGAGAGGTGGGGGCCTGGTCTCTCCGTGAGCGCCTGCTAGATTATCTACGCGATAAACAACTCCTCCTCTTCCTGGACAACTTTGAGCAGGTGGCAGACGCGGCCCCCGAGATGGCGGCACTGTTACAAACCTGCCCCGACCTGAAAGCCCTGGTCACCAGCCGCGCCCCGCTTCACCTCTCCGGTGAGCACGAATACCCGGTGCCGCCCCTGGCCCTCCCCGACCTGCAGCATCTCCCCGACTTGGAGACGCTGGCGCAGGTCCCGGCGGTAACGCTCTTCCGCGAGCGGGCCGCGGCGGTCAAGCCCGACTTCCAGGTAACCGCGGCCAACGGGCCGGCGGTGGCGGAGATCTGTGCCCGGCTGGACGGGCTCCCCCTCGCCATAGAACTGGCGGCGGCGCGGGTGAAGGTGTTCCCACCC
Organism: Anaerolineae bacterium; assembly: GCA_020853075.1. Taxonomy (GTDB): domain Bacteria; phylum Chloroflexota; class Anaerolineae; order JADYZS01; family JADYZS01; genus JADYZS01. The sequence continues at coordinate 1,821 of JADYZS010000357.1, forward strand.
CAGGCGTTGCGGGCGCGGCTGGAGCACCCGCTGCACCTCCTGACGGGCGGGGCGCGGGATTTGCCGGCGCGGCAGAAGACACTGCGGGACGCGATCGCTTGGAGTTATAACCTCCTGGCAGCAGAGGAGCAGCGGCTGTTCCGGCGGCTCTCGGTCTTCGTGGGGGGCTGCACGTTGGCAGCGGCGGAGGCGGTGTGCCGAGAACCCGGGGAGCCGGGCGATGTGTTGACCGGGGTAACATCGCTGGTGGACAAGAGCCTGCTGCGTCAGGTTGAGCAAGAGGGAAGTGAGCCGCGGCTTACGATGCTGGAGACGGTGCGGGAGTACGGTCGGGAGCGGCTGGACGACAACGGGGAGACGGAGGCAACACAGCGCGGCCACGCGGCCTACTACCTGGCTTTGGTGGAGGAGGCAGAGGCGAAGGTAGGCAGTGGTGTGAGTCTGCGGGCCTGGCTGGATTGTCTGGAGGTGGAACACGGCAACTGGCGAGCAGCCTTGCGCTGGCTGCTGGATCGTGGGGAAGCGGAGTCGGCCTTGCGGCTGGCGAGTTTGTTAGGCGAGTTCTGGAACCAGCGGGGCCCTGTGAGCGAGGGGCGGCGGTGGTTTGCCGAGGCGCTGGCGAGAGGGGATACCATAGCCCCCACCGTGCGGGCAAAGGCATTGCTGTCGGCCGGATTCCTGGCGCAGGTGCAGAGCGAGTTCACTCAGGCGGAGACGATGTACAACGAGAGCCTGAGCCTGTACCGGCGTTTGGCGGAGCCGTTTTGGCTCGCCTGGGTAATTCTCCGCTTGTCAGACCTTGCTCGCGCCCGCGGCGACTATGCGGCCGCGCGGGCCCGCGCGGAAGAGAGCCTGGCGATATGCCGGGAGTTGGACGACAAGGGAGCCATCACCGTGGGTCTGAAGGCCCTGGGCGCTGCTCTCTGGTATGGCGGCGACGTGGAGGCGGCACGCCCGCTCTTTGCGGAGACCCATCACCTCCACAATTTGGCTCAAGACGCCCTTCTCCGGGGTGATTATGCAGCGGCCCGACGGCTGGCGGAGGAGGCTGTGGCGGAGACGCGGGCGGCAGGGCTCACGTATAACACTGCGTTACACCTCCATGCCGTAGGCGATGCCGCCTGCGGGCTGGGCGATTATGCCACCGCCCGCGCCTGTTACCGGGAAGGCCTGGAGACACTGTGGAAGATAGGTGATACATCCAAGCTCAGCGAGCCGTTGCTGGGGTCGGCGAGCCTGGCCGCGGTCCTGGGGCAGGGAGAGCGGGCGGTGCGCCTCTTCGCGGCTACGGAGGCGCTCCGGGAAGCCAGCGGCGAGGTCCTCTCGCCCACCCAGCGGCGGTTCTATGAGCCGTACCTGGCGCGGGCCCGGGCCCGGTTGAGTCCGGCTGCCTTCGCCGCGGCCTGGGCGGTGGGGCGGGCGATGACGCGGGACGAAGTCGTCCGTTACGCCCTGGCGGAGCCGGAGGAACCGGCAGCCACAGCGCCCAAGGCGGCTTACCCCGCCGGGCTGACCGCCCGCGAGGTGGAGGTGTTGCGCCTGGTGGCAGAGGGGCTGACCGATGCCCAGGTGGCCGAGAAGTTGGTCATCAGCATTCGCACCGTCAATGCGCACCTCTCGTCCATCTATAGCAAGTTGGGAGTGAGTTCGCGCAGCGCGGCCACGCGCTACGCGTTGGAGCACAACCTCGCCTGAGGTAGCGCCACAAGGCGAAGCGAGGGGTTTTGGTGGGGAAGTCCCCGCCAAGACCCCTCTTCTTTTTCCTGCGCCGTCCAGGGGGCCTCAGCAATTCTACCTAGACCACGCCTGTGCAAAGATAGGTAGTGGGATCGCGTATTCCTGCCGATGCGCCAGCGGGGAGAAAGATGTACGCTATGGGTAGCAAGCAGTTCTCCACAGGAGGTAAGTATGTTGACCCACAGCGTGATCGTTCACTTGCAGGCGAGCATCGGAAGGCACACCGCGAAACGTGCCATAGCCGTCGCGTGCGGGCTGGTGGCGATGGCGACCCTTGCTTTCTTCCTCGTCAGTCATCCTTCCCAGGGACAAGTGGTGACAGGAGTCACCCTCGGCATTGACCATCCTTCCAGTGATCACATCGTGACGGAAGTTGTCTTCAATTGCGATGCCGTAAGCGAGATCCCCCCGGTGGAGTGCCAGGCTTTGGTTACCCTCTACCATAGCACCAATGGCCCGACCTGGCGAGTAAGGCGTGGCTGGCTGGTGTCTGACACACCGTGCAGTTGGTTTGGTGTAACGTGCGACACCGGGCATGTGGTGTGGCTCGTCCTGGACGATAACCAACTGAGCGGAGGCATCCCCGCGGAACTGGGTAACCTCGCCCATCTGCAAGAACTCACTTTGCCCAACAACCAATTGAGCGGCATGATCCCTGCTGAACTGGGCTACCTCGCCAATCTGCAAGACCTCATCCTGCACAACAACCAACTGAGCGGCATTATCCCCGTTGGATTGGGCAACCTCGCTCGCCTGCGCTTTCTCTCACTGTTTTTCAACGAGTTGAGCGGGAGCATCCCCGCCGAACTGGGTAATCTCACCAGTTTGGAGAGTCTTGTCCTGGACAACAATGAACTGAGCGGTCAGATCCCCACCGAACTCGGTCACCTCGTCCATCTGCAAATGCTTGACTTGCACAACAACCAATTGAGC
>JADYZS010000358.1 GCA_020853075.1 Anaerolineae bacterium
ACGGTCAACAACGGTCCCGCTGGGGTCGCTTGCGCGGTGACTGTAATCTCCTGCCCTGGTGAGCGGGTGATTGCACAGGTAAGGACTGCGAGAAGTGCCTGGCGGAGGGCGATGGGCGGCACGGCTACCCGGTCGTTCATCACAGGGACCCCGTCGTGCAGGGCGACGTGGTAGTGTTGGGCCAGGGTGCCGGCTGCCTGCAAGGCGTAAGTCAACTCGGCGCGCACATCGCCCGCTTCCGGCGGGAAACCGCGCTGCAACCAGGCCACTTCTTTCTGCAACCCTACTTCTTTGTTGGACACAGCCGGGGGAGGCGTGTCTGCCTCCCTGTCACTCGCTGGCTCTCCCAGGTGGAAACGCTCCCAAAGATGGGTTGCCAGGTATTCAATGGCGTCGGCCTGCTTGCGCCTCAATTGGCGTACGCTCATACCCAACTGATATGACAGTTCTTCCTGCCCCAGCTGCTCTATGTAGCGGTAGTATAAGATCTCGTAGGCGGGGGCCGCGTGGACGTCGGGCGCGCTCTTCAGGGACTCAATGCCTTCTATCAATGTGCGTTGGAGAGACATGGGATTGAGTTCCCGGTCCCTCACCAGGAACGCCAGGAGAGGGCTGCGTCGCAGGCTTTGGACGTCATCAATTTGCATCAGCGCCGTGCGCAGCGCAGATACGAATTCTGGTCTCTGCACGATGACCGCTTTCTTGCCGGTTTCTGGCCGTTTTGTCTCCCCGGCAACGACGCAACGAGGTATAATGGGAAGCGAAGGACCGAGCATGGCCCTGAGAAGAAGTCTCCCCGCGACGCGCTTCGCGAGGAGATGGCAGCAGAGGAAGGACCCCCTCTGCCAGCGTAAGTGTAGCATAAAAAAAGGGCGCGCGCAATCTCCTAGTTTAACTTTAACCGAAAACCACTCGCTCGGTCTTATATTCAGGGCAACGCTCTGCTTCCCTGACCACATGGAGGCGTCGGGAGCCATTGAGCCCTGGCAAGGCAACCCCGTTGGCATCTAAACCGATTATCCCATTTGCGCGGCTACCTTCTAAGGAGGAATGGCCTATGTTAGCAAACAAAATTTCTCGCAGAGGGTTTGTTCGTCTTGCGGGCGCGTCCATGGCGACGGCAGCGTTGGCTGCCTGCGCCACACCTACCTCCCAGGTCGTCAAGGAGACCGTCGTTGTGGAGAAGGTTATCACCGCCACGTCTGCGCCAGCCCAGAAGGTCACGCTCCGCTTCACCTTCTGGGGCAGCCAGTTGGAGAAAGAGGCGATGCTCAAAGCCTGCAAGGACTTTGAGGCCGAAAACCCCAACATCACGATGGAGGCCAGCCACATCCCCGACAAGTACGCCGAGAAATTGACCGCGATGCTCGCGGCCAACGAACTCCCTGACATCGGCTACATGGTAGAGGATTGGACAGGCGAGTGGGGGAACGAGGGTCGCTTGCTAGACCTGGAGCCCCTCATCGTGATGGAAGGCGCTGCCGCAGAGCGCGTCTCCTCGGCGGTCTTCTACGGTGGCGGCAAGATCGTCGGCGCCGGGCCGGAATTGGAATGCAGCATCATGCTGTACAACAAGGATATCTTTGACAAGGCCGGTATGCCCTACCCGCCCGCCACCGCGGACAAATCCTGGACGTGGAGCGAGTTCGTAGAGGTGGCGAGGAAACTGACCCTTGACGCCAATGGGAAGCGTCCGGGGGAATCGGGCTTTGACTCCACTAAGATAGAACAATTCGGCTTCGGCCCCCTCCCCGCTATAGAGGTCATGTTGCTCAGCAACGACACCGGCTGGTTCTCTCCTGACGGCAAGGAGTGCTGGTTGGATAAACCGGCGACCCTGGAGGTGTACCAATCCCTTGCCGACGCTATCAACGTCCATCATGTGGCGCCCAGCCCCGATCAGACCTCGCAACTGCCGGTCGGCACCTGGCAGACGCTCCTCTCCACAGGCAAGGTCGCCATGTCTCCCACCGGCCAATGGCTGCTCCTGGATGTGGCGAAGGCCAATGTCAACTGGGGGCTCATGGCCTACCCCAAATTCAAGAAGCCAGCCCTTACCGTGTTCGGGATGCCTGTGACCATCTTTGCCTCTTCAAAACATCCCAAGGAAGCCTGGCGGTTCCTGAGCTTTTTGTCCAACCCAGAAAAGGTGGAGCTGTACAAGAACGGCCTCTGGATGCCGGTGCTCAAATCCTACTACACGGACCCGGTCAAAATAGACAAATGGGCTTCCGGCCATCCAGCGCGCCCGGCAGAGTTCAAGACGGCGGTGCTGGATTACGTCCTGAACTACTCCAAGCGCGGGGCCTGGGCCACCTTGAAGAACGGCCCCAAGGTATTCGCCATCATCAACCCCGAGGCCGAGAAGGTCAACCTGGGCAACGCCAAGGCCGCCGATGTGTTGCCAACCGCTTGCCCGAAGATCAAACCGATGCTGGAAGGGTTCTGGAGCCGCTCATAGAACCCGATCCTGACCCTGGCTGTCCTGCTAATGAGCATGCGCAGGACAGCCAGAGCGGGGGGGTGGTTATGGTGCTTCTAAAGAAGCGTATTCGTTACCATCAACACGAAGCCATCGCAGGCTGGCTGCTGGCGCTTCCTGCCATACTGGGCTTTTTCTTCTTTTACCTGGGCCCCATGCTGGCTAGCCTGATCCTCGGCTTAACAGACTGGAAGGTGGGAAGGCGACCCAATTTCGTCGGCATCGGGAATTTCGTGGCGATGTTCACCACCGACCCCTTTTTCTGGCAATCGTTGAAGGTGACTACCTACTACACCGTGACCAGCGTGCCGATCGGCGTCATGACGGCCTTCGCGGTGGCCCTCCTGCTCAACCTTAACGTGCGCGGGCAACGTATCTTTCGCACCATCTTCTACTTCCCCACAATCGTGCCCGCAGTGGCTAACGCCGTCCTGTGGATGTGGATCTTCAACACCGATTTTGGGCTTCTAAACTTCATTCTCTCCTGGTTCGGCATCCCGCCTCAGCGCTGGCTCTTCTCTATTGATCTGGTGATCCCCTCTCTCGTTCTGATGAGTTTGTGGGGCCTGGGTGGCAGCATGGTCGTATTCCTCGCCGGATTGCAAGGAGTGCCGGCCCACTTATACGATGCCGTCGCCGTGGATGGCGGCAACGCATGGGATAGGTTCCGCGCGGTGACATTGCCAATGATGACGCCAGTGCTCCTGTTCAATCTGGTGCTCGGGCTGATCGGCGCTTTCCAGGCCTTTACCCAGGTGTTTATCATGACGGAGGGCGGGCCTGCCAATGCCAGCCTCTTTTACGTGTACAGCATCTGGCGAACCGCATTCCAGTTCAGCGAGATGGGCTTCGCCTGTGCGCTGGCGTGGGTCCTATTTCTCATCATCGCCGCGGTGACGGCGCTTGTGTTCCGCAGCACCCGGTGGTGGGTGTACTACGAAGGTGCTATTACCTGATACCTGTGGAAGAGAACCATGTCAACCATCGCGCCGGTAAGGATATCGGATTCTGTTCGCTCTCTCTCTGAACGAGCCCGCGTCATGCACCGCAGAAGGCCAAGCACAGGCAACATTCTCGCCTATGTTGTTCTGATCGGTGCGTCAGCGGTGTTCCTGACCCCTCTCGTATGGATGGTGCGGTCCAGTTTCATGAGCAATTTCCAGATCCTCAAGTTCCCGCCGGACTGGATACCCAATCCCATCCTCTGGCAGAACTATCCGGAGGCGCTGAAGGCCCTGGAGTTCACGCGCGTGGTGGCCAACACGCTGCGCCTGGTCATCCTGAACAGCCTGGGGATCTTCATCACTGCTCCTATGTCGGCCTATGCCTTCGGACGCCTCCGCTGGCCGGGGCGCAATCTCTTCTGGGCCCTCATCCTGTCCACCATGATGCTGCCGGGCGCGGTCACGCTCATCCCCACCTTTCTCGGCTGGAGGGCCCTGGGGGCCATTAACACCTATTACCCCCTCTGGGTCAGTTCCTGGTTCGGGGGACACGCCTTCAACATCTTCTTGCTGCGCCAGTTCTTCCTGACGCTGCCGCGCGAGCTGGAGGAGGCGGCTGTCATGGATGGAGCCGGCCGGCTGCGCATCTTATGGACGATCCTGGTGCCTCTCTCCAAGCCGGCCATCGTCACCATCATTATCTTTGACTTCCTGTATCGCTGGAACGAGTTGCTGGCCCCTATTATTTACCTGTACTCAGAGCCGAAGTTCACTCTGGCGATGCGGTTGGCCTCCTTCCGAGGCATGTACCACGCGCAGTTTGGTTATCTGATGGCGGCCTCTACCGTCACCGTGCTGCCCATCATCGCCCTATATTTTGCCGCGCAACAGTATTTTGTGGAGGGCATCGCCCTCACTGGCATCAAGGGGTAGCACCCGGCCATCCACTTTTCAGGAGGCTGCCATGTCGCTCCTCGTCTATACCCATGCCCGCCGCGACCAGCCGAAAGTAGCCCTCACCTTTGATGACGGCCCCAACCCTCCCCGCACCGACCAGGTCATAGAAATCCTGGCCTCCCGCAAGGCGCGCGCCACCTTCTTCGTCCTGGGGAAATGGGCCGAACGCTGGCCCCAGGCTTTAGAGCGCATCGTGCGGGCCGGCCACGTCATCGGCAACCATAGTTACCTCCACGACCCTGACCTGGGCGATTTTGACCGGGCGGAAGCTGCCATCGCCCACGTCACCGGTCGCCCCTGCCGGTTCCTGCGGGCGCACCTGTTCCACTATCACTTGTGCCTGGAATCGCCTTTCGCCCGCTCGCCGCTGGTCAAGATCGTGGATTCCGACGTCAACCCGGCAGATTGGTCGCAGACAGACCCGGCAGAGATCATACGCCGTACGCTGGACGCGCAGGACCTGGCCGGTGGCTCCATTATAGACCTGCACGATAGCGCCGAGACCGAGAACGATGCTCTGCGTCTGGCGCGCCCGCTGCCGATGATTGAGGCGTTGCCGCCGTTGATAGATGCACTCCAGGCGCGCGGCTTTGCGCTGGTCGGGTTGGACGAGATGGAGTTGGTGGAGCCGGTCACCTGGTCGGCGGCCTGGCAGGCGGAGCGGAAAGCCACAGGATATAAGGGAAAGTAGAGGTACGATGATGACTAACTTCCTGACCGATCTCC
>JADYZS010000359.1 GCA_020853075.1 Anaerolineae bacterium
GTGCGAGTTGCACAGGCACTGCATATACAAGCTGTAGTCATCTTGACCCCAGGATTACGCGACATTTAGTATGTACCGTCCACATCCTATAGCAGAACTCGGATCGGATCTATGCAACGCTGTACTAGACCTTAGGGTTTTGAGGACGAAGTTGACGAAAGGTGTTGTTGGGTGTAGGATTTCACCGATCTCTAGCGCAGGGAGGCAAAAGCCGAATGGATCTGGATGAACTGCTGAAGATGTACGACCTCTCCGGCCAAACCATCGCGGTAACGGGTGGCACGGGTATACTGGGAAGTGAGATCGTCTATGCGTTGGCGGGATGCGGGGCGAATGTGGCCGTCCTGGACCTCAACCTGGAGCCCGCGCAGGTGATGCGTGAACGGCTAGGCGCACGGGCGGGCCAGGCGGAGTTCTTTCAGACGAGCGTCTTGGACACGGAGAGCCTGCGCAAAACTGCCGAGGCTGTGTTTGCCAGGTTCGGTCAGGTTCACGGTCTCGTCAACGCGGCGGGAGGCAACAAACCTCAGGCTACGACAGGCTCGGATCGTTCGTTTTTTGACCTGCCGACCGACGCGCTCCGCTGGGTATTTGATCTGAATATCCTTGGCACCATGCTTCCCTGCCAGGTCTTTGGCCGTCACATGGCTGAGAAAGGGGAAGGGGTCATTCTCAACATCTCTTCAATGAACGCCTTCCGTCCACTGACCCGTATCCCGGCCTACTCTGCGGCTAAGGCCGGCGTCAGCAACTTCACCCAATGGCTAGCTGTGCACATGGCCCAGGAGTATTCGCCCCGCATCCGGGTCAATGCCATCGCTCCCGGCTTCATCCTGACGAACCAGAACCGTTTCCTCCTCACCGACGAGAAGACCGGCGAATTCACGCCGCGCGGCAAGACCATCGTCTCCCATACCCCGATGGGCGGCCTTCTGAAGCCCGAAGATATTCTGGGGCCTTCGCTCTGGCTTCTTTCCCGCGCCTCTGCCGCCGTGACCGGCATCGTGATCCCCGTGGATGGCGGCTTCTCAGCGTATAGCGGGGTGTAGGGCGCGATGTACCGACTGGCCGCGCGAGGAGACGGAACGGTTCCTTTCCAGACAAAGCACACAATTCACCGGAGGAAGAACCCATGGCAGATTATCCCGAAAGCGCCCGCCCTTTGGCGGAACTGAAGCCGCGCTACAACTTCTTTGTCGGCATTGATTCTGATGGTTGCGCCTTTGACACCATGGAGATTAAACATAAGGAATGTTTCTGCCCCAACACGATCAACCATTGGGATCTCCAGGCGGTGTCCAAGTATGCGCGTGAGGCGGTGGAGTTCGTCAATCTCTATTCTAAGTGGCGGGGCATCAACCGTTGGCCCGCGCTCGTCATGGTCTTTGACCTTCTGCGCGAGCGACCCGAAGCGATCGCGCTCCGCGTGCCGATCACCCAGGCCGCCAAGGTGCGCGAGTTCATGGCGTCGGGCAAGCCTTTGAGCAACGAGGGACTCAAAGCCTACATGGCAGAGCACCGGGACCCCGAACTTGACCGGGCCTGGGCCTGGACGGCGGGCGTCAATACGACGATTGCAGACATGGTACACGGGGTGCCGCCGTTTCCTTTTGTGCGCGAGAGCCTGCAAATGATGGAAACTCAGGCAGACATGGTGGTCGTGAGTGCGACACCGACCGAGGCGCTGATTCGGGAGTGGGAAGAACACGACATCGCGCGCCACGTGCGCGTCATCGCCGGGCAGGAAATGGGGAGCAAGAAACAACACCTGGCCCTGGCCGCGAAGGGGAAGTATGCCCCCGACCACATCTTGATGATCGGCGACGCTCCGGGCGACCTGGAGGCGGCGCGGGCGAACGGCGCGCTCTTCTTCCCCGTCAACCCTGGACACGAGGACGAATCGTGGGAACGGTTCTACAAAGAGGCCTTCCGACGGTTCGTGAACGGTACGTACAAGGGCGACTACGAAGCCGGGCTGATCGGCGATTTCCAGAAACTCCTGCCCGAGACGCCGCCGTGGAAGAAGAGCGCAGCCATCGGATAAAATCCGACGGCTGCGCGTTCGTGCAAGTAGGGGCGAGGCATGCCTCGCCCCTACTACAATGTGGGCTTCTGGCTAGTTGCTGTCGGTTTCCCCTGTGCCGGGCTGCGCCCGGCAGCCTGTCGGCTTGCCCTGCCGAGTACGGCTGGGCGTACACGGCGCCGACTAGGTGCAAGCGAGGCGTGCACGGCAACCGACGGCCTGGGACGAGGTGGAATATGGTGGTGGGAAAAGGTTATACCGATAGATATTTGACGGATGACGAGGTGCGCGAGGTTGCACGAGAGGGACTGAATCAACTTCATTTGAACGGCAAGCGCGTACTCATCATCATCCCCGACGGCACGCGCACGATGCCAGCACCTCTCATGTTCGGCATCCTTCAGGAATTGCTGGCGCCGCGGGTCGCGCGGTTGGATTACCTGATCGCCCTGGGCACTCACCAACCGATGAGCGATGCCCAACTAAGCAGGCTGGTGGGCCGTCCGGTGGTGAAAGGCCAGGTAGGGAATATCCACATCTACAATCACGAATGGGACGATCCCTCCCGGCTCACCACTCTGGGCGTGATCCCGGCCAGCGAGATCGGTGAGATCACAGGCGGCCTTCTGGCCCAGGACGTGCCGGTCTCCCTCAATAAGCGCATCCTGGATTACGATCATCTCATCGTCTGCGGGCCGGTCTTTCCCCACGAGGTGGTCGGCTTCTCCGGCGGCACCAAGTACTTCTTTCCCGGCATCGCGGGCCCGGAGATCATCAACTTCACCCACTGGCTCGGCGCGGTCATCACCAACTACAAGATCATCGGCGCGGGATATACGCCAGTGCGAGCGGTTATAGACAAGGCCGCCGCGTTCATTGACCGGCCTGCCGCCTGTTTCGGCCTGGTGGTCACCTACAGCGGCCTGGCAGGGTGCTACTTCGGCACGCCTCACGAGGCCTGGCAGGCCGCGTCCGCCCTTTCGGCCAAGAAGCACATCATCTACGTGGATAAGCCCTACCGGCGTGTTCTCTCGGTGATGCCTGACCTGTACGACGACCTCTGGACGGCGGCCAAAGGGATGTA
>JADYZS010000360.1 GCA_020853075.1 Anaerolineae bacterium
CTATGGCACGCTGGCCGATTTCGACCGGCTGTTGGCCGAGGCCCATGCCCGCGGCATCGCCATCCTGATCGGCTGGAGCCCCTTCTCTACCCACCCCGACCATCCCTACTTCGTCGCCTCGCGCGACCCCAACCACCCGCGCCACGCCGAGTTCCGCGACTATTACTTGTGGGTGGATGACATCAACACCCGCCAGCCGCGCCGGATGGGCCACTGGCAATGGGACGCGGTGCGCGGCGCGTACCACCACACCGTCTGGCTCACGGTGGACAAACGCTGGTGCCCGGAGGTCAACCTCCTGTCGCCGCGGGCGCGGCAAGAGAACGAGAAGGTGATCCGCTTCTGGTTAGACCGCGGCGCGGATGGCTTCTGGGTGGATTGCGGCGTGTGGGGCGGTTTCATGAACACCGAGGATCACGTCCGCTTCAGCCGCGAGATGACAACCCTGATCCACAGTTACCCCGCCAAATGGGTTATCTCTGAAGGTTCTAAGTCCATAGAAGCAGCCATCGTGACCGACGGTTACGACTCGTTTTTTGCCGACCAGGGGCGTAAGGTTCCTGTACACGAGACTGCGTTCAGGAAGCCGGGGTTGGGGACACTGGTTGAACCCTTTGCCACCATGGAGACGCAGGGGATCCACGAGGCCCTCTACGCGTTTTACGATGACCCGCACGGAAACCAGGTGATGCTCCCCTTCCGGCTCAAGGTTCCCATTGACTTCAACGACCCGGCAGACGTGGCGCGCGCGAAATTGCAGATCGCGCTCCACGGGACGCTCCCCCTCGTCCCGTTGTACTGGTTCCCTCAGCACTGCGGGTTGGCAAGGATCGCTCACAGCGAGCACGTGCATCGCTTTCCTTTCCTGATGATGTGGGACGATTCGCCCCATTACGGCTTCACCGATGCCACGCCCTACCTGCTGCAGAACGTTGAGGCATATCCGTCGTCGGCCACCGTCGCCTCCCAGTTGCGCGATCCTGAAAGCATCCTTTCCACCTTCAAGACGGTCATGAGCCTGCGGCGCGCGAGCCCCGCGCTGCAATGCCGTGACAACGTCGCGGATTCCTACGGGCGCATCCCTACAGACGATGACAACAACTGCTATGCCTACGTCCGTCGCCACGTCGCCAGTGGCCAGGCAATGGTGATAGTCGCCAACCTCCTCGGCGAAGCAACGACGTTCACGCTCTCTACGGCTCGCAGCGTCCGAGTGCAGGAAATGCTGGAGGGGAAGAAGGTTCTGACGCGGCGCGCCGGGGCCGGGGCGGAGCGGGTCGTATTGGGTGAGGATGGATCGGCTCCTATCACGTTGCCACCCTATGGCTTCGCCATCTTTGAAGCAGAAAACTGAAGAGGAGGGAATGAGATATGCCCGACACAGGTGCCAACCCTGTGCGCGCCGCGATCATCGGCTGCGGTGGTATGGCGCGCCATCACATCCGCCAGATGTTGCAGCAACAGGATACTACCCGCATAGAGGTCGTATGCGAGCCGTCGCCGGCGGCCTACGCTGCTGCAGGCGAAATATTCAAGGTGGCGGGCCTGGAGCCGCCCCCCAACCAGCCTGACCTGGCGCGTTTGTTGGCCGGCTACGGTGACCGTCTGGATGCAGCCTTCATCATTACTCCTCATGCTTATCACCACGGCCAAACCGTAGCCTGCCTGGAGCAAGGGCTGGACGTGCTGTTGGAAAAGCCGATGGTGATGAACGCCGCCGAAGCGCGCAGCCTGATCGCGGCCCGCGACCGCACCGGCAAACTTCTCGTGGTGGCATTTCCCGGCAGCCTGTCACCCAGAATCCGCATGGCGGCTGCTATGCTGCGCTCCGGTGAAGTGGGGCCGATCCTGAGCATCAGCGGGGTAGTGTGGCAAAACTGGGGGCCCACCACGGTTGGCACGTGGCGGCAACAGCCTCAGATTTCCGGGGGCGGGTTTCTGTTTGATACCGGCGCGCACATGCTGAACACCGTGGCCGACCTGGCTGGTGAGGACTTCGTAGAGGTAGCAGCCTGGCTGGACAACAACGGCAGGCCAGTGGATACGCGGGCTGCGGTGATAGCCCGTCTCTCCTCCGGCGCAATGGTCACCATCAACGGCTGCGGCGAGGCGATCCCTTCCTGCGCCTCCGACGTGCGCGTATTCTGCGCCAAAGCCATCGTGCGCACTGGCATCTGGGGCGAGTTCCTGGAGATCCAACGCTATGGACACAAGCGGTTACGCACGGTCCAGGTTCCGCCGTCGTTGGGCGTGTGGGAGCAGTTCCTGGCTGTGCGTGAGGGCCTGATGCCCAACCCCTGTCCGCCCGAAGTCGGCCTGCGTATGGCTCGGCTGTGGGACGCCATCAAAGCCTCGGCAGCCAAAGGCGGCGTGCCAGTGCAGGCGCAGAATGGCTAAACTGAGGGCATATACCCATCATCCAGGCACGCGAGGTCGCGGCTGAGCGATCCTGAAGGCGGAGGAAGAAGAGTATGACCAGGACGTTTCCGGTAGCCCCCAGCGAGGTCATCGCAGGGATTGCATGGCTTGGTGAACGGATACCATATCCCGCGCCTAAGCCCGGTGAAGATCTCTCCGGCTACGGCCCGGTCTATCCTGGATTTGATGCTTCGGGGCCTGCGGTCCGGGGCGATACCTTTCCCATGACCTGGGCTGCCAACGGCGAGATATATACCTCGGCCGGAGATTGCCA
>JADYZS010000361.1 GCA_020853075.1 Anaerolineae bacterium
CAGACCGGGTAGGCGACCTCATTCCTGCCGAGCATTTGCGGGTACGCCTGGAGCACGCGGGCGAGAATCGGCGGCGAATCCGGTTCACCGCGTATGGGGAACGCTACGTCAGTTTATTGGCTTGCATCCGGTAGTGATGAAAAATCCTATGGGGTGCAAACCTTAAAGAAAACAGCCTGCATGGAGACCTTACAACCTCTCAAACTCATCTATTTTGATTGATTTCAACGAAAATGAACGTTTCCAACCTACGCTTCACTTCGCGGAAAGGCAGCGGCTTAAGCGGCATCCAGTTCTACCTCAAGGGTGTAGAGGCGGGGTAGAACAGTCGCGCGCGGCGGCTCAAAATACAACGCCAACGCCTCCCGCAGGTTGGCGGGGGCCTCCTTCCTCTGTCTTGCCTTGACTGGCAACGTCCACCTCCACGCATTGGGCCACAAACCAGCGGCCTTCTTGCCAGACTGTTGCCGTGAAATGTTGTGTCATAGATTTTCGCTCCCTGAACCCAACCGAGAACGAACTTGGGGACGCAGGATTTTAAGGAAAGTCCTACGCGGCCTGTTGGGGGGTAGCATGGCGTCCCTCCGGGTTCACGGAAGGACACAAGGTATAGGGGCTAAGAAGTCCACAATCTACCAGAAGTTGTAGGTGGGGCGGGAGAGAGTCGAACTCTCACGGGGCCTAGCCCCAGAGGATTTTAAGTCCCCGGCGTCTGCCATTCCGCCACCGCCCCACGAGCTGATTCTAGCACCCTTGCGAGGCCCTGTCAAAACAAGCCGCGAGGCTGTGCCTGGCACAGCCTCGCAGAAGAGGCGACGGGCGGATTTGAACCGCCGATCAGGGTTTTGCAGACCCTTGCCTTGACCGCTTGGCCACGTCGCCCTACCATTCCATTGTACCCGTTCTCTATTGTCTTGTCAATTTGTGGGCTAGATTGCTTGAGTCTGTGCCTTGTCTGTGGTACAATTAGTGTATAAGTTTTGCCGAGGGTCAGGCTGATCCTTTTTCTGGCAGGGAGTTCACGATGACATGGCACCGACCACACGAGAGCGATGAAGAACCGCAGACTCGCTCTGAGGCAAATTGGATCTGGGCGGAAGGGATGGTCGGTCGCTGGCGACCACCCACAAGGATGGGTCATTTCCACCCTCCTACCGATGTGTATGAAACAGACGAAGGTGTCGCGGTCATAGTTGAGATAGCCGGGCTGGACGAAAGAGAATTGAGCATCTACCTCCAGAACCGCACGCTCACCATTCGGGGCGCACGCCGGGGGCCGGTAGGAAAGGTGATATACCAGCAAATGGAAATCCAATATGGCGAGTTCCACACAGAGGTCTATCTTCCCTGGCCCGTGGAAGAAGATAAGGTGGATGCTCAATACGAGAAGGGATTCCTGCGCGTAACGTTGCAGAAGGCGCAAGCCCGCCGCGTGCCTATTGCGAATAAGAACACTTAATACACCCTGTGACAGTTTCTTGTGGAGGTTTGCAGTGCTTCTGTTTGGACGTGACCGTTCAAAAGACAAAGAATCATCTGCTTTAGTACCCGTTGAACAGCCAGAGTCGGGGGGGCCCGACATTCCGGCTGAACTGGCTGTTCTCCCTTTGCGTGGCGTGGTCGTCTATCCTATGATGTGGCTGCCCCTGACCATCGGACAACCTCGTTCCGTGCGCCTGGTGGACGACGCCGTCGTTGAGAATCGCATGGTGGGCCTGTTCACTTCCAAGAATCCCCAGGCAGAGGAACCCCCTCCTGACGAGCTCTACCACATCGGCACGGCGGCCATCGTCCATCGTATGCTCAAGGCCCCTGACGGCACGATCCGGCTCATTGTCCAGGGCATTGAACGCATTCGTATTGACTCTTTCACCCAGACCGAACCCTATCTCCGCGCGAGGGTAATGCCGGTCCCTGACGTTCTGGAAGAGTCCCTTGAGATGGAAGCGCTCAGCCGGAACGCGCAGGAGCAGTTCCGTCGTCTGGTAACCCTCGTCCCTCACCTGCCCGACGAGTTGCAAACCGCGGTGATGAACGTGGAGGATGCCCGGCAACTGGTCTATCTCATTGCTTCATCGCTGCGGATGGATCTGGCCGATGCCCAGTCCATCCTTGAGATAGATAGCGTACGCGACAAGCTGGTGAGACTCAACGCCCTTCTGGCAAAAGAACTAGAGGTGCTGGAACTGGGACAGAAGATCCAATCTCAGGCGCAGGGTGAAATGGAGAAGGTGCAGCGCGAATATTTCCTGCGCGAGCAACTCAAAGCAATCAAGAAGGAACTGGGCGAAGAGGACGAACAAACCGCCGAGATCAACGAACTGGAGGAGCGCATCAGCAAAGCCGGTATGCCGGAGGAAGCGGAGAAAGAAGCGCGGCGCGAACTGGACCGCATGCGCAAAATGCCGACCCAGGCTGCCGAATACTCTGTTATCAAAACCTATCTTGACTGGCTCATCAGCCTTCCCTGGCAGAAATTCACCGAAGACAACCTTGACATCGCCCACGCGCGCCGCGTCCTGGATGAAGACCACTACGATCTGAAAGAGATCAAGGATCGCATCCTGGAATTCCTGGCCGTGCGCAAACTACGCACGGAACGGAAGGGAGAGCACGCGGCTCAAGAAGAAGCGCGTGATTACATCCGGCGCGAGCGCGAAGGGATTATTCTTTGCTTTGTGGGGCCACCGGGCGTGGGCAAAACCTCGCTCGGTCTCAGCGTGGCCCGCGCGATGGGCCGCAAATTCATCCGCATGTCGCTGGGGGGTGTGCGCGATGAGGCGGAAATACGAGGTTTCCGCCGCACCTACATCGGCTCCATGCCGGGTCGCATTGTGCAAATGATCCGGCGGGCGGAATCCAAGAACCCGGTCTTCATGCTGGACGAGGTGGATAAGCTGGGCATGGATTTCCGTGGCGATCCTGCCTCCGCGCTTCTGGAGGTTTTGGACCCGGAGCAGAACCGCGAGTTTAGAGATCATTATCTGGACGTGCCCTTTGATCTCTCTCAGGTTCTCTTCATTACCACCGCCAATACGCTGGAACCGATCCCAGGCCCGCTGCGGGATCGCATGGAAATCCTGCAACTCTCCAGCTACACCGACGAGGACAAGGTGCGCATCGCCCAGGGTTATCTCGTCCCTCGGCAGGTGCGCGAGAATTCGCTGAAGCCGGAGGAGATTGAATTTGAAGAGGCTGCGATCCGCCGCATCGTGAGAGACTACACGCGCGAGGCCGGTGTGCGTGGCCTGGAGCGCCAGATCGGTGCCATCTGCCGCAAGGTGGCAACCAAAGTGGCCGAGGGAGCCGTGGAGAAAACTATCATCACCGCCGACTCCGTACCATCCTATCTGGGCAAGGCGAAGTTCTATTCGGAGGTGGCAGAGCGGGTATCGCGGCCCGGCGTGGCAACGGGCCTCGCCGTCACCGCGGTAGGGGGCGATATCCTCTTCATTGAGGCCACACGTATGGCGGGCTCCAAGGGCTTCACCGTGACCGGCCAATTGGGCGAGGTTATGCGGGAGTCGGCGCAGGCCGCCCTTAGTTTTGTACGCTCAAAGGCGAAGGATTTGGGCCTGGATGAAACGTTCTTTGAGAAAAACGACATCCACCTGCACATCCCGGCAGGAGCCATCCCCAAGGATGGTCCCTCCGCCGGCGTCACCATGGCGACGGCCCTGGCGTCGCTCCTGAGCAACCGGCCCGTCCGCGCCGATTTAGCGATGACGGGCGAGATCACCCTGCGCGGGCAGGTGTTGCCGGTCGGTGGTATCAAAGAGAAGGTGCTGGCCGCCCACCGGGCCGGTCTTCGCACCGTCATCTTGCCCAAACGAAACGAGGTTGACCTGGAAGACCTGCCGGAGAACGTGAGAAATGAAATGAAGTTCATTTTCGCCGACCAGGTGGACCAGGTGTTGGCAACCGCGTTGAGCAACGGCAGCGGCAACGGCTCCGAACCGGAGCCTGCCACGCCGCCTGCACAGACCGAGCCGCAGGGCGAGGCTGTGCCGGTGTAATTCCCGACACCCGGAGGAGCAATACCCATTCGGGTGTCCCATTTTCAGTATCAAGGAGGCGCAGACCATACGTGCCTGACACAACTCACGACCGCAATCATCGCAACCGGCAATGGCGACGAGCGGATTTACATTTGCATACCCCTGCCTCAGCCGATTGGCTGGAGCCCGGTGTGGACTATTTAGACTGGCTCCAAAAGGCAGAAGCACGGGGATTGGACATCGTTGCCATCACGGACCACAACACCGTCGCCGGTGTGCGCCAACTGCGGGAAGAGGTTGAGGATCTGACCAAATTGGAGCGGCTCCAGCGGCTGCGCGCCGATGAACGAAAACGGCTGGATGAGTACCTGCGAATAGGAGACCGCGTGCTCGTCCTCCCCGGCTTTGAGTTCACCGCCACGCTGGGCTTTCACATCCTCGCCATCTTCCCGCCCGAGACCTCGGTCCGCGAATTGGAGTTTCTCTTGATGAAACTCAACGTTCCGGCCTACAAGCTGGACGAAGGTTCTACCGAGGTCGGCCCTACCACCGACGTATTGACAGCCTATCGCCTGATGAACGAGGCGGGTGCGTTGGTCATTGCCGCGCACGCCAATTCATCTCATGGCGTGGCACTCCACGGGCTCAACTTTGGTGGGCAGACCAAGATCGCCTACACGCAAGATACGAATCTCCACGCCCTGGAAGTGACCGACCTGGAAAGCCGCAGCCCGCGCACGACGGCGCGCTTCTACAACGGCTCAAAGCCGGAGTACCCGCGCCGGATGCATTGCATCCAGGCTTCCGATGCACACCGGATCAATCGCGACCCTCGGGATAAGGATCGGTTGGGCGTAGGAGATCGCGTGACCGAAGTGCTGTTAGATAGCGTTGACTTTGCCTCCCTGCGCGCGGTATTCCTGGGCAACGATTTCGCGCGCACCCGTCCCTATCGCCCTACTAAGGCCCCCTTTGATTACGTGCGCGCGGCACGCGATCAGGGGCAAAATATCGTGCAATCGTTCCACGAGAGCGCCACGCGGGAGGGAGGTCGTTTGCATCGGGTGCTGTGCGACGTGGTGGCCTTCGCCAACACCAACGGCGGGACGATCTTCGTCGGCGCGACACCCGGCAGCCGCCTGCCGCCCACGGGCGTGGAAAATCCGGAAGAAGCCATACAGGCTCTGAAGACCGATATCCGCAAGGTAACGCCTCCCATAGACGTGGCGATAGACTTGGAGGAGAGCGAGGGGCGCTAGGTCCTCAGTATACGGGTGCCTGAGGGCCGCGACAAACCTTATGCACTGGACGGTAGCCACATCTACGTGCGGGCGGAGACCGAGACGAGCCTGGCGATGCGCGATGAGATCGTCAGATTGGTTCGGCAAAACCTCCTTCGGGAAGAGCCGCCCACAACCGGCCCTGGGGTGATGCCAGAGGCGGCGATGCCGCAGCCGCCCGTCACCGCGCCCGTTCCTGTGGTGGAGCCTGCGCGCGGAGAGACTCCTCCGGCTGCACCCTCAGCGGTAGTGGCTGTTCCCTTGATTCCGCCGCCGCGTGTGGGCGTAGAGATCCTGGGCGCGGTGGAACGCAAAGGCACCATGTATTACACGGTCAAAGATCTCCGCAACGGGGCCGTTGTTCACAATGTCACCAAAGGCTCAGCCCGCAAGTTGTGGTCCTACGCCATCCAACAGTGGGAGCAAAACGATCTGGATGCGGAGCGCGTACGGTGGATCGGGGCCATAGGTCTGTGGCAGGCTTCCCGCCGCGCCGGGAAGATGCGTTACGACTTCGTACAGCGCGGCCCGGAAGGTAAGTTACACATCTATTACGGTGTGACGGAGGAAGGGATAGAGGGCGAGTGGCGCCACTTCCTACAGGAGGGCGGGGAGCCAGAAATTCCAGAGGTCATGCAGGCTGTCCTCTCGGCTGCGGCAAAGGAACCCCCTGTGACTGCGCTGACTACTCCGGTCATTTCCTCCGTGGCCTCTGAGACCCCGCCAATGCCTCTCCCGGCAGCCACCGAGCCGCAGTCAGCCAAGTCTGAACCTCCGTCTGGCGAGCAGCGTACCCGTCGCGGCGGAGGGGGGCGGCGTCGCAAGGTTACACCCCTCCCAGAGGCGTTCACGGCAGAGCCAAGGGCGGAAGAGATCGCTGCCTCTGCTTCTTATCAGGCGGCGCCGGAGGTACCCGTTGAGAGCGCTGGTGGAGCGGAAGGAAAGCCCGGCAAAAGCACACGCTCGCGGCGGTCTCGCAGGGCATCTGGCTTGTCGCGAGAGGCCGCAGAGGCAGTGACACCGCCTCAATTGATAGGGGCTACGAGCGATACGGAAGTGACAGAAGCCAGGACGCGGCGTAGGGCTCCGCGACGGCGTCCTGCAAAGCAGGGAGATGAGCAAAGATCGTCGGGGACTGATGTAGGATCGTCCGCGTAGTAAGAACCGTCAGAGAACACGACCCAGCCCCGCTCCCCAAGGCGGGGCTGTATGTTTAGGCGCAGACTCAACGGGCCGAGATGGGCCATTTGGGGGACTTGCAC
>JADYZS010000362.1 GCA_020853075.1 Anaerolineae bacterium
CGTCAAGGTGACAACCGTGGAAATCCGGGAGATCACGCCACCGCGCGATGTGCAGAGCGCGATGAACCGGCAACTGGCGGCGGAACGGGAGCGCCGCGCGATGGTGACCGAGGCCGACGGTAAGCGCGCGGCGGCCATCCTGGTGGCCGAAGGGGAACGGCAGGCCACCATCCTCCGCGCCGAGGGCGACCGGCAAGCGGCCAACCTCCGGGCCCAGGGCTTTGCCCTGGCTTTGGAGAACATCTTCAATATAGCCCGCACCATTGACGACAAGACGATGAGCCTGCAATACCTGGAGACTCTGAAGAACATCGGCGCGAGCCCGGCCACCAAGTTCGTCCTGCCGATGGAATTCACCAATCTGTTGCGCCCCTTCCTCGGCCATACCGCTCAGGCGTCGGATGGCAAGCTGGGAGAGGGTAAGACACCTTAAGTCAGCGGATGCCTTCGGCGTAGCGGATTAGCGGATGACCGTCCCGTAGGGGCGCAGCATGCTGCGCCCCTACCTATCCGCTGACCGGAAATCCCCCCCGACATTTAGGATAGGCTCCTTAGCGGTAGAGGTGGACAGATCAGCCCCCACCGTGTATAATCCCCCTTGTGACAGAAGAGATTCCACGATCTGACCTGGCTCTCGCCCGCTCCTTATTGGCGTCGGGCGATTGGCGTTTTGTCCTGGTGAAAGAGGCACAAGTCATCCACACCAGCGCCGCGCCCGGCGTCAGGCCGCTCGCCTATGCACTACAAGCGTTAGGTCCCCGTGCGGCAGGCGCGAGCCTGGCCGACCAGATCGTGGGCCGTGCCGTGGCCCTCCTGGCGGCCCACGCGCGGCTGGCGGCGGTCTATGGTCAGCGCGTCAGCCAGGGCGCGGTGGCCGAACTGGCCCGCTGGCACATCCCCCTGGAGCATGGCGAAGTAGTAGAATACATCCTGAACCGCGCGGGCGATGGACTCTGCCCCTTTGAGCGGCGTGTGAGCACCATCGGCGACCCGGCGGAGGCGGCTGCAGCGCTGGCTGTGTTTGATCCGCGCGCGGCCATGGGATAGACATCTTCAGGGAGCAATGCAGGTTATTAGTCCGTTACCCGCGAAATAAGTGCAGGGAATGAACGGCGAATCCTCTTTACGCTTTGATTGGCGTACAGAAAACCACGGTAGAAGGATTGACCAATGACAGAGATAGTATTTGAAGTGCGCGTTCCTCCCGAACTCTCCCAATTCGGCCTTGACCAAAAAGAAATACAGCGCCGGCTAATCGAGTGGTTAGTCTTGTCACTCTTTACAGAAGGGCACGTCTCTTCAGGCAAAGCCGCACACTTGCTGAACATGAGCCGGATTGAGTTTTTGTCCTTGCTACGGGCGCGGGGCATCGCGTATATCAACTACACTTCCGAGGAACTAGCCGAGGAATTCGCCGCAGTTGAAGAGTTGAAGGTGACACCCAAGTGATCGTGGTTTCTGACACCACGCCGCTGATTGGCCTAGCAACAATCCAGCGGTTCGCCTTGCTCCGACAACTGTTTGGCGAAGTGTACATACCTCAAGCCGTGTACAACGAGGCGGTGGTCGCAGGACGTGAGGTTGGTGGTGCGAAACAGGAAATCTCTACGGCCACATGGATCAAGATAGTTCCCGTAAAGAACCGTCTGGCCGTTGAGGTGTTGCTGGACGAGTTGGATTTGGGTGAGGCTGAGACGATTGTCTTAGCTCTTGAGATGGGGACAGACTGGGTCCTGATGGATGAAAGGAAGGGACGGCGTAAGTTAACACAGCTGGGCTTGAAGAAGATCGGCACCATAGGAATTCTGCTCAAAGCCAAGCAATCTGGGTTGTTGGCTGCCATTCGGCCCGATTTAGAACAACTCCGCCAGCATGGGTTCAGCATCAGTCAAGCCGTTATCGAGGCGGTCCTGCGTGAGGCCCAAGAGTAAGAACGGCTTTGGTTAGACTAACTATCGCGAACAGATCTGATGCCCACGTCAGTCGTGGCAGCCTCTCATAATTGAGGCTATGTGTAGCCTCACCTCCTTGACAGGATGGACGTAAGTCCCTATGATGGACAACACATTGACGACGCGGAGGAATTTATCATGAGCAAGCCTGTTGCCGTGACCGATGCTAACTTCACCTCCGAGGTGCTTCAGTCGGAGAAGCCGGTGCTGACCGACTTCTGGGCCGTGTGGTGCGGCCCTTGCAAGGCCATCGCACCCATCGTGGAGCAACTGGCCGCCGAGTACGAAAGCAAACTCAAAGTCACCAAGTTGGATGTGGACAACAACCCGCAGACGGCGATGCAGTACGGCGTCATGAGCATCCCCACGCTCATCCTGTACAAGAAGGGCCAGCCGGTGGAACGGATCGTCGGCTACCAGAACAAAGATGCGCTGATGCGACGCATCACGCCGCATCTGTCTTAACACGCTCACACACCCTGGCCCCAAGGAGGCGTTTCCCGCGATGGCAGAGATCTTCTTTGATAAGGATGCCGATCTTACGCTGCTGCAGGAGAAGACGATAGGGATCATCGGCTACGGCAACCAGGGCCGCGCCCAGGCGTTGAATCTGAAGGATAGCGGGCTCAAGGTGATCGTGGGCAACCAGGAAGACGAGTACGCGGCCGCTGCCCGGCAAGATGGGTTTCAGGTGTTGGCAGTGAGCGCGGCAGTAGCCCAGGCGGACGTCCTCCTCCTTCTCGTGCCCGACGAGATCCTGCCATCCCTCTTCGCTCATGAGATCAAGCCGCACTTAACCCAGGGCAAAACCCTCGTCTTTGCCAGCGGCTACAACGTCTATTACCGCCAGATTGAGCCTCCGCCCTACGTGGACGTGGTAATGATTGCCCCGCGCATGATCGGCACCGGCGTGCGGGAGGGTTACCTCAACGGCAAAGGCTTCCCCAGCCTCATCGCGGTGGATCACGATCATTCCGGCCAGGCTCTGAGCATCACGCTGGCCGTAGCCAAAGGGATCGGCTCCACCCGGGGCGGCGCGTTCATGTCCTCCTTCGCTGAAGAGACGATTTGCGATCTGTTCAACGAGCATTTCGGCTACCTCTACGCCCTGCGGCGCGCGTACGACGTCCTGCGGGAAGCAGGGTGCAGCCCGGAGTCCATTCTGTTGGAATTCTACGCCTCCGGCGAGGAGATGGAACTGGCGCGGGCCCACTACGAGATCGGGCTCTGGCACCAACTCCCTCTCCACTCCCACACCAGCCAATACGGCCAGGAGGTGACGTCGCGCCTGTCGCCCGCAGAAGAGGAACAGGAGCGCGCCCGCCTGCGCCGGGTCGTGGAGAATATCACGTCGGGCCAGTTCGCCAAGGATTGGGCATTGGAACAACAGGCGGGGAATCCGGTCTGGAAGCGGCTGCGCGCTCAGAACCTTGAGCACCCGATGATCGTGGAAGAGCGGAAGTTGTACCGCAGGTTGGGGCGCATCGCTCCAGAGTAAAGAATCCCGCATGATCAAATCCATCAACTTGCGCTCTTTTCCGAAAGAGATGGCCGTAGGAGAGATGCTGCGGCTCGCGCGGGAGGCCGGTTTCCAGGCGGTGGAGATCAACCTGGAGCCCTGGTTCCCCTATCCTTTGGAGTCATCCCCGGAACAGTTGCGGACACTGGCGCAGATGGTGGAGGACGAGGGCCTCGCGGTCAGCGGGGTCTATTGCCGAGACCAATGGAGCCACCCCATCACCAGCCTGGACCCGGTCACCCGCGAGCGCGGCATGGCGATCATCCGGCGACTTTGCCAGATCGCGCCGCTATTGAAGACAGACTCAGTCCTCACAGCCGTTGGCGGCGTGGACAACGGTTTCCTCGGTCGCAACCGCCAGATCGTCCCTTACGTGGCCGCTTATGAAAACGCACAACAGTCGCTCCGCTTGCTGGCCGAAGAAACTGCGGGGCCTCTTGGGGTTATATTAGGTGTGGAGAACGTTTGGAACAAGTTTCTCCTTAGCCCGTTGGAGATGCGGCGTTTCATAGACGAGATCGGGCATCCCAGCGTGCGCGCCTATTTTGACGTGGGCAACGTGCTCCTCTTCGGCTATCCGGAGGACTGGATTCGCATCTTGGGCTCGCGCATCTTCCGGGTTCATTTCAAAGATTTTAAGTTGAGCGATGATGGCACCGCGCGCGGCTATACCTATCTGCTGGACGGCGACGTGAATTGGCCTGCCGTGGTCGCCGCCCTGCGCGAAGTCGGCTACTCGTCCTACGTCACCGCCGAGATTGACCCCCAAGGCGATTTCTCAAGGGCGCGGCTGGTGCACGAGACAAGCCGCCAGATGGACACTATCTTGAGTTACTGATCCTATCCCTATCATCCAGCATAGGAGGTTGAGATGAACGAGACGAAGATCCTGTTGACCGAGAAGGAGATGCCGGAAGCCTGGTATAACCTCGTGGCGGACCTTCCCTTCTCCCTGCCGTCGCTGCTGCACCCTGCTACCGGCCAACCTACTCCCATCCCGCCACCGATCTTTCCCATGGCGCTTGTCACCCAGGAGGACAGCCGCGAGCGGTACATTGAGATACCGGAGCCGGTGCGCGAGGTGTATCGCCTGTGGCGACCATCGCCCTTATATCGCGCGCACCGCCTGGAGAAGTTGCTCAATACGCCGGCGAAGATTTACTATAAATATGAGGGTGGGAGCCCGCCCGGCAGCCATAAGCCCAACACCGCCGTCGCGCAGGCTTTCTATAACAAAGAAGAGGGCACGAAACGCATCGCCACCGAGACGGGCGCGGGGCAGTGGGGAAGCGCACTCGCTTTCGCCTGCAAACTCTTCGGCATTGAGTGCAAGGTGTATATGGTGAAGGTGAGTTACCAACAAAAGCCGTATCGCCGCATCCTCATGGAATCGTGGGGCGCAAATGTGGTCGCCAGCCCCAGCACCGACACCAACGCGGGGCGGCAAATCCTGGCGAAAGACCCCCAATCTCCCGGCAGCCTGGGCCTCGCCATCTCCGAGGCGGCAGAGGATGCTTTCGGTCGCGAAGATACCAAGTATTCCCTCGGCAGCGTGCTGAACCACGTCCTCCTGCACCAGACGGTGATCGGTCTGGAAGCGTTGAAACAACTGGAAAAAACCGGCGACTATCCGGACATGGTGATCGGCTGCGTGGGCGGCGGCAGCAACTTCTCCGGCCTCGCCTTCCCCTTCGTCCGCGATAACCTCGTCTCCGGCAAGAAAACGCGTATCATCGCGGTGGAGCCGCTGGCCGCGCCCAGCCTCACCAGAGGAGTCTATGCTTACGATCTAGGCGATGCGGTGGGCATGGCCCCTATCGCCAAGATGTACACCCTGGGCCACACCTTCGTCCCCGCACCCATCCACGCGGGCGGGTTGCGCTATCATGGCATGGCTCCCTTAGTCAGTGCCCTCTACAACCACAAAATGATTGAGGCGGTAGCCGTGCACCAGAACCCGACCTTCGCCGCGGCCATAGACTTCGCCCGCTCCGAAGGCATCCTCCCCGCGCCGGAATCGGCCCATGCGATCCGAGTGGCGATGGACGAGGCGATCAAGTGCCGCGAGGAAGGCAAAGCCAAGACGATCCTCTTCAACCTCTCCGGCCACGGTCACTTTGACCTGGGCGCGTACGAGCGCTACCTGTCGGGACAATTGCAGGATTATGAATATCCAGAGGCGGAGGTCAAGCGTGCGTTGCAGGACTTGCCGAAGGTGGCGGCGTAACGAATAAAAAGAGTAAAACGTAAAACAGAGGGGACGGGAGCCGCGAGGTTCCCGCCCCCTTGCTTTTTCGGACAGAAGCGGCTCGTGCGCCGGCAGCCGATACGGCAATGGGACGAGCACCGCCCGCGGATCGTCAACGAACTGCGGCTGAGAAAGCGCGCTCGGCCTCATCGGTCAATTCCACGGAAACAAAATAGTTTGCCGGATAGAGGTAATCCTCTCCTGACTCGTCAATCACGCGGATGTAGCCCACTTTAGCAGCAGACTCATCGGCTAGGACTTGATAGACTTTACGCAACTCTAAATCGTCAGATCCTTCATTCTGAACACAGATAACGAACCGGGGTTGCATTTGATTTTGTTTCATAAGTGCTTGACTTTTCTGCATGCGCAGCCTGGTGCTCATTCGCACGAAGCGCGATCACTCCTCCAGCAAATGCTCCGCGTAGATCAGGCGGCGGGTGCGGGTCTCGCCGCGCAGGATCATGGAGTTGGAGCGGCAGCGGTCGCCGATGTAGTGTACCCCCGACAGGAGCGGCCCATCGGGGATGCCGGTGGCGGCAAAGAAGATCATATTGCTGGAAACCAACTGGTCACAGGTGAGAACCTCGCGGTCATCCAGCCCGGCAGCCCGCACCGCGTCTCGTTCCTCTGTGCTTTGGGGAGCCAGGCGGCCCAGCATGGCGCCGCCCGTAGCCTTGACCGCACAGGCAGCCAGGAGCCCTTCCGGGATACGGCCCACGCCCATGAGGATATCCACGCCACTGTCGGGGGAAGACGCCATCAGCGCACCGGCGATGTCGCCGTCGGGGCGCAGCATGGCACGCGCCCCCGCCCTACGAATTTCTTCAATCAGATCGGCGTGGCGTGGGCGATCCAAAACAAATACGACCAGGTCGCTCACCCGCTTGTGCTTCACGCGGGCCACAAGAGCCAGCGTCCAGGCGGCGGGCGCGTCCATGCACTCTGGCACGAGGGCGTTGGCGACGTCCGCGCCGACGACGATTTTCTCCATGTAGAGGGCCGGTGCACGGGGAGCCCACATGGTTCCGCGCGGCGACACGGCGACCACGGAGATCGCTCCCGGATGGCCTTGGGCCAATAGCCGCGAGCCGTCAATCGGATCTACGACCACGTCCACCTGGGCCCCTCTCCCTGTCCCTACCGCCTCCTCACTGCACAGCGTTCCATTTTGGGCCAGGCTCTCCTCTTCGCCAATGGCGATGCGCCCGTCCATCTCTATGGTGGCGAGGGCATCGTGCATGGCGCAGGCAGCCACGCGGTCTGCTTCTGCCGGCTCGCCCAGGCCCATCCAGCGGCCCGACTTGAAGGCCGCGGCTTCCGTGGCCCTGATGAGATCCAAACCGA
>JADYZS010000363.1 GCA_020853075.1 Anaerolineae bacterium
AATGCCACTAAATATACCGGTTTGTTGAAGAAGGAAAGCACACGACCCGCACCCGGTACGTGGAACCACATCTTGCCCAGGATATTCTGCGGTTGAGGTCGCCAAGGGTCGTCTGAGTCTTTGTTATCGCCTTGCGTGATAAAACCCGCCTCCGGTGTGCCGCCCACGATGCGGTGAATGACGTTCCCTCCTGGCACACGGAAGGCAATGATGTCACCCTCATAGTACCTTTGCTGCCGCTGCATCACAGCCAAGTCACCGTCTCGGAGCGTGGGCAGCATACTGATGCCGCTGACGATGATGTAGGAAGCCGGCCCGCCCAGGAAAAGTGGACGAAAAAGCATGAACCACCCAAGGGTTAAGGCCATCACTGGCAGTAAAGAGATCTTTCGTCTCACCAGGATGCTGGAGCTCCTTGACGGCAGACAACTACACAGAGATCCATCTTGTTAGGGAGTCCTCCTCGGGGTGTGCACCCCGAGGAGGATAGTTGGGGATTACGAGCACAAGAATGTCACGGTGTGTCACCCTCAAGCCACAACTTAAGCTCAACGATGTCTTCAGCAGGAATCCACACCTGGGTCGTATAGTCAGCCTGCTTGAGATAGAGCTTGTACTCTGTGGTCGCGTCGCCATTGGCAACCACAAAGGAATACCCAGGCGTATAGGGGCCGGTTCCACTTGTGTAGTAGTAGCCGCCGCCCCCTGTTTTAATGCGACCCATGATGCGAGCGCCGTCGCAGTCGTCGTCAACACCGTTGACCGTGACATACTCGACGCCCTCGTTCACCGGGTAGGTATTCAATCCATAAGCGACAACATTGATGCCGTCATCGTCGCAGTACAGGGTTGTATCTCCGCCGCCCTGGATGGTGCCGCCATCTACGTTCAAGGCCGCCGCCGAGGCGTAGACTGCAGCAACGAGAATCGCCAGAATGGCGAGAAGTCCAAGGACGCGTTTCATGGAAGTACCTCCAGAGATGTGTGTGATTTTGCTCGTGAGAGAAGGCTGTGGCATAATAGCCATCTGGCAGAGGTGCGGCTATCACGCTGCCCTTTGGCCCGGCCTCGGCAGGTCAGATCTGCCGGGGCCGTTGCGTCCGCGCTTGGCACACGCGCGCCGTCGTGGTGTGCTTGCCGGGCAAAGAACAGCCTTTGTCACCCCCTTCGTTGGGGTTGCCGGGGCAAGGGCTCGCGCTGCGGCTGCGGGGGATAGATGAAGAGCCGCACCGATACACCTCGCCCCGGCTGCCGGGTCGGGCAGGCAGGGTCAGCAGCAGGCCCGACCACCCTCATATCGGCTGAGACGGCGTCATGATCCGGGTGATCACGTAGTGTGATGGCGCCGTCTGAGGGCCAAGGGGGAAAAGGTCAGGGATAGACAGAGGAGTGAGCGCGCTGCTTACCATAAAGGTAAGCCCGCTCACTTGCGAAAAGAGGCGACCTGTGCTATATTCGTACTGAGGGAAGGTAATGCAGCGCGCCCATGCCTTGCGGCATGGCGTTCGCTCAGCCCGCTGCTTCTGTCTGCCTGACCGCGGCCGAAGCAGTGGGGTGTCGCCTGACCCTCGCCCGGGGAGACCGATTGCCAGATCGGTCTCCCTTTTTTGGCTTTGCAACGCTAGTACCAAAGTACCAGCACTACCTATGATAGTACACTTTTTCCCAAAAGTCAATAGGCAAACCTTACAATTTAGTTTTAATTTTGCGACATAGTTCCTTGCAACACTTCATGATGCAGAAACCTCACCCATCCCCAATCCTACACCGAAATACCTATTACTTTTCCTACTCCTCCCAGAAGCACAACACTGCGTCGGCAATCCCGCGCGCGGCGCGGTCGGGGTTTCTCTCCAGCAGGCGGCGGTCGCCGCCCAAGAACCCGGTCTCAATGATGGCCGCGGGCGTCTGCGGCGCGATCTCCCGGAAGGCGTGATACGCCCGCATATCGTAGGTGATGGTATTCTCGTGGCGGGCCAGCCCCGTCGCCCGTTCGTAGCGTGTCCACAGACATTCCACCAACCGGTCTTCCGCCTGGGGCACAGCGCTCTCGGATACCCGCGCCACCTTGAACCCGCTCAGTTTCACCTGGCAGGAATCGGCATGGATAGAGACGAAGACGTCGGCCTGGTAGCCTGCCAGGCGCGAATCAAACTCTTCCAGGAGGTCCACCTCGGCTCCGGCGCGCCGGAGCCGCGCGGCCACCCGTTGGGCGATGGCAAGGTTGACCTGGGCCTCGGTCAGCCCGTCGGGGCAGACCGCGCCGGAATCGTTCCCCCGATGGCCGGAGACGATACCCGCCCGTTTGCCCACGGCCACGACCACACGCCCCCGTGTGATATCGCGCAGCCAGCCCCCCAGATCGGGGCTATTCTGATCCCAAGCGATGAGGGCTCCGATTCCCACGATCAATGCAAGAAGCGCCAGGAGCGTCTGGCGGCTATTTGCCGGTGCTCTCTGGCGCGTGTTTCTCTGTCTCTTTGCCGGCATTTACGATTCGTCGTTCAGGGGGAGCGCCACAAAGAAGGTGCTACCTACGCCTTCTGCGCTTTCCACCCAGATGCGCCCGCCGTGAGCCTCGGCCACCAGTTTGCAAAAGGCGAGCCCCAGGCCGGTGCCACCGCGGCGCGGCGTCCCTATCTGTACGAACTTCGCAAAGATGTGCGCCTGATCCTCTGGTCGGATGCCGCGGCCCGTGTCCCGCACGCGAAACCACACCTCGCGCGGGGTGCTGGGGGCCAGCGCCGCATCTATGCTGACCTGGCCGCCCTTCGGCGTGAACTGGATGCCGTTGGTCACCAAATTCACCACCACCCGCCCCAACAGGTCCCGGTCAGTCAGGGGCCGCGGCAACTCTTGAGATACCTGCTGGGTAAGTTTGATGCCGCGCGAGCGGGCGAAAGGAGCCATCAGGGTCACCGTCTCCTGGGCGATGGCGGCCAGCGACACGCGTTCGCGCTTGAGGGGCATCTGCCCCGATTCCAGGCGCGCCACGTCCAAGAGGGTGCTGACCAGATTCAGGACCCGCTGCACGCTGCTCTGGGCAGCAGTGATCAGTTCTTTGTCTTCGCCGCTCACCCCTATCTCCAGGGCTTCCAACGTGTTAGCGACGGTCCCCAGAGGGCTGCGCAGGTCGTGGACACCCATCTGGGTCAGGTCTTCCCGCATCTCTTCTAACCTCCGCGCCTCCGTGATGTCATGGAAGACCGTGACGTGGCCGATGGCCTGCCCTTCCAGGCTGAGAACGGGAGACGCGATCTGCTCAATGATGCGGTGGCGCGGCTCCTGCACCTCTATGGTCGCGCGTTGCGTCTCGCGGCCCGCGCTGCCTGTGGGCACCGCCTGCGGCGCGACCAGGAAGCGCACCCGGTCACCGAGGCTCTCCAGCACCTGCGCCACGGAACGCCCGACGATTTGTTCTTCGGGTAAGCCCCACCATTCGCAGACCTGGCTATTGACCAGGAGGACGTGGTCTTGCGGGTCGCTGACCAGGACGCCGTCGGCCACCGAGCGGAGCACCGCTTGCAGTCGGTCCCTTTCCTCAGCAGCACGTTGGAAGAGTTGCCCACTCTCCATCGCGCCCGCGACGACAGCCGCCACCGATTGCAGGAATGCCAGGTCATCGGCATCAAAGGCAGCTAATTTCTCGCTCACTACGTTCAGCGCGCCCAACACCGGTCCCTTCACAATAAGAGGCACGCAGAGTACAGAGTGAATGGGCCAGTGGCCGGGGAGGCGGATGTAGCGTGGATCTTGCGCCACGTTGGATACTATGAGGGCATGGCCGTAGGTGATGACCCAGCCCATAATTCCCTCGCTCAAGGCGTAGCGACGACCCACGACAGGTTCCGGTGAAGCAAGGTCGGTAGCCACGGCGCGAATACACCAGGAATCGCCTTCCCGCAAGCCGATGCCGACGTCGCGGTAGCCGAAGGCGTCTTTGATGAGCCTGACGACCCTTTCCATCACCTCTTCCGGGCTGAGAAGGGTCGCGACGTGCTGGGTGACGGCGTTGACCAGTTTCAACTGCTCGGCCCTGTGCTGCTCTGTCCGGTAGAGGCGCGCCTGATCGCGCATTGCCAGTTCCAGTTGGCGGGTGCGATGTTCCAACGCGCGGTTAGATTCCACCAGGCTACCTAACAGGCGGCTGCTCAACACGGCCAGCACCGAGAAGCCGATCATAACGAGGGGCAGGAAAGGGGCAAGGCCCATGCCAAATCGGGGCCAGGTGATCGGTGGATAGAGGCCCGATAGTTCGGCAATTGCCAGGGCAAAATACGCAATGATGCTGCTGGTGAGGAGGACGGAGGCAGCCTGGGCCCTTTGCAGGACAATGGCGATGGCGAGCGCGTTGAGAACGTAGAAGATCACCAGCGGGTTGGCGAAACCGCCCGTCAGGTGCAGGATGGCGGTGATCATAATAACAGAGAGGTGGGCGCTGACGTAGGTAGCGTGGATGGCAGCGGTGTAACTGCGGCGTGCGAACCAGCGGTGAGGCAGGACGGAGACTAGATCAAGCCCCAGGAGCGCTGCGCCCACCCAGAAAACGACCTGCAGACGTCCGTCCGTCGTGCGGCCAATGATGATGGCAAGCCACGTGGATACAGGAATGAGCGTATTGGCGATGAGCCTGAGCCGGATGAGACGAGCGATGCGCTCGCGCAAGGCGGCGTACTCTGTCGTTGTGATCGTAGTTCCGGTGTCAGGCCGCCGAGGCATGGACATCTGGTTCCCTTCGTATCCCGCGTGTCCGCGTATCTTCAAGCCTTCGTTATCAACATTCCTCTACTACGGTTATCGTCACACAAGAACCTCAAGGCAAGGCGGTATTAGTACTATGGCATGACCGAAGCGATGAGCAAGGCAATAAGCATAGCGAGAAAGGGGAAGAAGGTTAGTTGATCTCCTCCGGGTTACGGCGCAGATCAAGGCCCAAGCGCAGATTCTCCATAGCCACCTCAAGGCCGATCTCGCCCATGCGCACCAGGAAAGGGTGCTCTGTGGGCATCCCGTCTTCTAACGTCAGCGCGGCGGTGGCCGTCAAGTCGGCCAGGCGCGGCTCTTGGGCCCGGACCAGCCACTCGCAGGTCGCCTCCAAGCGGCGGCGATAACAGGCGCGCCGGGCCGCGTCCCAGTATTCGGTCAGGATGCGGGCGAGGGCCGGCGCGGGAGCGGCCTGGCGGCCCGACAAGGTCTCTTCCGCCAGATCGTAGAGAGCGGGGGTCTGGATAAACCACCCTTCAAAGGCAGGGTGGTCCAACAGTTCGGGGGTTTGGGTTACCAGTTCAGGGGAGGAAGCAGGGGGATTGGTTGGCGGGGGAACCGCCATCTCGTAACCCCACAGGTAGGGGTTGTAGAGGCGGTACACGGATGGCGTAGGCGTGCCGCGTGTGAAATTACGTGCCAGCGAATCCAAAATGACGCGCTGGGCGTAATCAAAGGTAGTTTCCAAGAAGAGAACGTACCTGCCCGCGTCCGCGACCGACAAAGCGATGATGCTGCCGAGGGGACGGCGCGGCGGCAGCTGCTGCGAGCGCATGTGGTCGTTGCCGATAGCCTCTTTGATACCGGCCTCTTCGTGCAAGAGTAAGCCGAGGAAGCGGCAATAGCGTTCTCGCGGCCGTCGCCCAATGAGCCACACGGCCCGGTTACCAATGCCGTCCACCGGCGTCACCAGGGCACGCCACTCGCTTCCGGGCAGAGGGCGCGGCTCCAACTTCACACCGCTCAACTGCAATTTGCGCAAGGCGCGCTCGGCCAGGGGATGTAAAGATGCGGGGAGCGTCGGCAGCAGCGAGCGAAGCGCATCGGCGGCTTCAGAGAAACGGAGGGAGCCCAGTCGCCGCACCGCTTCGCGAGCCACCGCTTGGTTGGGGTCCTGGGCCAGCAGCCGCAGAGGTTCTATGCTCCCCTCTTCGTCCAGTTCTAGCATGATCTGCATCACCAGGGGAGGCACATCGTTGGGTTGCTCGGCCAGTTGTTCCAGATATTCCAGCCAGATGCCGCGATTGTGGCGCGCCTCGGTCATGACCTCCTGTAGCGACTCTCGCGCCACGGCGTTGGGATCTCGCAGCCCCTGGACAAGACCTTCTTCAATTTCCTCGTGGAGGAAACGGTCAAGGATGAGGATGGCCGACATCCGTTCGCGGTCGGCGCGGCGTGGGTCTCTGGCGGTTGCCCGCAATGCCATCGCGGCCCTGGCGCGGTCCAGGTGGGTGGCGACCTTGCCCAGCGCACCGATCAGGCGGGGGTCAGCCGAATTGAGGCTACGCAAGAGCGCGTCTAAAACCGGCTCTCCTTGTTGAGCCAGTTCTTTGGCCCGCGTGTCCAACTCATCGTCGTCGCGCGCGGAGCACAGGCCACGCAGCGCCGCTTCCAATTCACGGCGCTGGCGCAGGGTCGTTATGATTTTCCCTCTCCCTTCGCTCACGCGCGCGATTATAGCACAGGTCAAAAGAGTGCCCAAACACCGTTTTTCTGATACGTTGTTTCCGGCGAAACATACGACATCTCTGCCTGAAATCGTTGCAGACCACGACAGGTAGGGGGTTAGCGGAACAGATGTCGTGTTGTTTGGCACAGATAAAAAGGTTCGCACGGTTCGTTGGCAGCCTGCAAGTCCTTGCGGTTCCCGGCGATTCGTGGTAGACTGGCAACGGATGGTAGGCGGTAGTTTTCCTTTAGGCGTCGGTCAGGAGGCGGGCGATGGCGTCACAGGCTCTTTATCGCACGTGGCGAGCGCAGACCTTCAGCGAGATCGTGGGGCAGGAGCACGTGACCCGTACGTTGCAAAACGCCTTGCGCGCCGGGCGCATGGCCCACGCCTATCTTTTTTCCGGCCCTCGCGGTACGGGCCAGACCAGCACCGCCCGCATCCTTGCCAAAGCGATAAACTGTCTGGCAGAGGATATCTCGGCCAGGCCCGATAACAGTTGCCCAATTTGTATCGCTATCAATGAAGGGCGGCTCCTTGACCTCATTGAGATAGATGCTGCCTCCAATCGCGGCATTGACGAGATACGCGATCTGCGAGACAAGGTGCGCTTTGCGCCGGCAGAGGCCCGCTACAAGGTCTATGTAATAGACGAAGTGCACATGCTGACCAACGAGGCGTTCAACGCGCTGTTGAAAACGTTGGAGGAGCCGCCGTCTCACGTCATCTTCGTCTTGGCGACGACAGACCCTCAGCGCGTCCCCGCGACCGTCCTCTCCCGCTGCCAGCGGTGTGATTTTCGCCGCATCTGCCAGCGCGACACGGTGGCTCACCTGGAGCGCATCTTGAAAAGCCTCAACAAAGAGGCGGAATCTGCCGCGCTGGACGAGATCGCCCGCGCCGCCACAGGCAGCCTGCGAGATGCCATCAGCCTCCTGGACCAATTGCTGGCCTCCGGCCAAGAAAGACTCACGCTGGATCAGGTGCACGACGTCTTGGGTCTGGTGGCCGACGAGGCGGTACAAGAGTTGGTTGAACATTTGGGCAAGCACGAGACGGCAAAGGGGCTGGCTCTCATCAACCGCTTCGCAGAGGAAGGGGCCGATCTCCGACAATTTGCCCGCCAGATTGTGGGCTATTTGCGCGGGGTGCTGCTTCTCAAGGTAGGCGACGGCGACGCTCTCTTACGACTCCCCGCGGAGATGATCGCGGTGATGCGCCGCCAGGCGCACCATTGGTCTGCGCCAGACCTGGTGCGCGCGGTGCGGCTCTTTAACCAGGCGGCGAACGATTTGCGGCTGAACTTCCAGGCCCAATTGCCCCTGGAACTGGCTTTCATTGAGGCGACGCTTCCCACGGAAACCGTCGCGCCGGCTGCTCGCGCGCCGGAGGAGCCAGCGCCGCGCGGCACGCCCGCGCGCCCACCGGCCAGCGAGACGCGTCCGCAGCCGGCCAGCGCGCCGCCCGCGCTGCCGGCCCAGAGACCGGCTCCTACCAGCGACGTCGCGGCGCAGCCGGTCCCCCAGCAAATTGCACCAGTAGCGAAGAACCCGACGGACGAAACACTCTTGGGACAGGCGATGGAGAAGTGGAAGACCATCCTGATAGAGGTTCGCAATCAGAGCCGGCCCGCCGAAGGCTATCTACGGTCGTCGCGGGGGCCGTTGAGCGTTGAGGATTCGGTTCTGGTCATCGGCTTCCGCAACCAGTTCGCCAAAGATTCTATGGAGGATCCCAAGCAGAAAGCGGTGGTGGAAGCGGTGGTGAGCCGGGTGTTAGGCAAAGAGACGCGAGTGCGCTGCCAGATGCTGGCCGCGAATGACCTGCTGGCGAGCCAGCCCGTGAAGCACGCGCCCGTGGTGACGCCTCCCGCGTCTCCCCCGCCCCCACCGGAGCCGCCGGAACCGATAGAGCGGGTGTTGGGGCGCTTTGCACAGGAACGGGGCGGCCAGGTCAAGCCGATGCCGCCTGCCCAAGGAAATGGATGAAGGGATTAAGGAGGGTATATGAGTAAGGGCAAATTCCGCCCCCAACCGGGGATGCGGGGAGGAGCGCCCGGCGGTGGGGCCGGGATGCTGAAGCAGATTCAGAAGCTGCAAGAGGAAATGGCGAAGACGCAGGAAGCGTTGGGGAGCGAGACGGTGGAGATTACGGTGGGTGGCGGAGCCGTGAAACTGGTGATGACCGGCCACCAGCGGGTGCAGGCCCTCACCATAGAACCCTCCGTGTTAGACCCGAACGACGTGGAGATGCTGCAAGACCTCCTCATCGCGGCCTTCAACGAGGGCGTGGAACGGTCGCAGGCGCTGGCCGCTGACCGGCTCGGCGCGCTCACCGGCAACGTATCCATCCCCGGCCTCTTCTAAAGGGACAGCCGCCATGAGCACGCAGGTTTTGCCGGGGCCGGTTATCAAACTGATTGAGGCGTTCTCCGGCCTCCCCGGTATCGGCCCCAAGACGGCCTCACGGTTGGCCTTCTACCTGTTGCGCGCGCCGCAAGAGCAGGCTCTGAATCTGGCGGAGGCGTTGCAGGATCTGAAGGCGCGCACCGTCCTCTGTGCCCGCTGCTTCAACATCGCCGAGACGAGCCCCTGCGCCATCTGCCAGGACGAGACGCGCGACGCGTCCATCCTCTGCGTGGTGGAAGAGCCGTTGGACGTGGTCGCCATAGAGCGGACGCGCGAGTTTCGTGGGCACTACCACGTGCTGCACGGCGCCATCTCGCCAGTGGAGGGGATCGGGCCGGAAGACCTGAAGATAGATGCCCTTTTGGAACGGGTGCGGAGGGAGCCGGTGCGCGAGGTGCTGCTGGCGACGAATGCCAACCTGGAAGGCGAGTCCACCGCCAGTTACGTCGCTCATCTCCTGAAGGCGTCGGGCATCCGGGTGACGCGCCTGGCGCGAGGGCTGCCAGTGGGAGGCGACGTGGAGTATGCAGACGAAATCACCCTCTCGCGGGCTTTAGAGGGACGGCGCGAGATTTGACGCGCTCGCGGAAATGCTTATAATGGGAGGGTCAGAGCGTTCCGCGATAGCTCAATTGGCAGAGCGACCGGCTGTTAACCGGTTGGTTCCAGGTTCGAGTCCTGGTCGCGGAGCCAGCCTGTCGGCTTGCGCCGACCAGGTGCAAGCGAAGGGTCAACCGGAGAACAAAGGCGTTCTCATCCAGACCACCGACTTGGCGTGCAGGATTACTGCACGCCAAGTGTTTTTTAGTGCAAACTGTCCTAATTCGTGTATTCGTGAACTATTCGTGGACGGCTACCCTACACCATAGGGGAAAGGCATACCCACACAAAAATGGGCGGGCCTATGAGGCCCGCCCGGCGGGGACAAACGAGCAACAGACCGTCAGGCTACCGCTTCCGGCATCATCGCCGGGGTAACCATAACGCCTAAGATCCTCTCCATCGCCATCGTGTGGCTGCAAAGGCCTCGCTGCGCAAAATATCCACAGGTGCAACGCCAGGAACCACCTTCGTAAGAGACGATGTAGGAACTGTGATCGCCCTTGAAGTTGGCACGGAAAGTGTCAAAACTGATCCGGTCGCGCTCTTCAGCGTAGCGCTTGGCTTTGACGATCTTGCCGATCATGCCCGAGTCCATCATGTTGTCCCTCCTGACAGTGGAATATGTCCGGCCCCAGGCCGGTTGCACCAGCCAAGACGAAAAACACCGGAACGCGTACGCGCTCCGGTGTTTAAATCGTGCGGGTGGTCTCCGCGGACCGTACCTCTCGCATAGAGCCAGCCTCCGGTG
>JADYZS010000364.1 GCA_020853075.1 Anaerolineae bacterium
AGAGAAGTCGGTGCGCAAGAAACTATGGTCAACGTGATGTTGACGTTTGCCGACGTGGCTTTAGAACAAGGGGACCACGCTGTTGCCAAGAGGCGATATGATGAAGGATTCGCAAGCGCGCTACAGATCAGTGCGCTCCCCCTTGCCCTCGCTGCCTTGGCAGGAATGGCTGGCCTGCTGGCAGAGAAGGGACAACACTCGTTGGCACTTGAGTTGTTAGGGCTGGTTCTGAATCACCCTGGGTGCAATGACGAAACCAGGCGACGGGCTGAGATGATCCTGAGCGAACTGCGTAAGACGCTGCCGGCGGATGCCGTGGCAGCCGGCCTGGAACGCGGGCGCGGTAAAGAACTATCCGCCAATCTTGAGAATAGTTTCGGAGAACGGACCCTGGGGGCTAACCTGTGAACACAACCCGCCGCGTGGCGAAGAACACCGCGGCCATGAGCCTCAGTACCGCGATTCGCATCGCCCTCGGTTTCGCCTTCACCCTCTACATCGGGCGGACCCTGGGAGCCAGTTGGTTGGGGAAGTTTGCCATCCTGTTGGCCTTCCTCAACATCTTCCAGATCCTGGCGGCCTTCGGCATCCCACCTTTGGTCACGCGCGAGGTCGCGCGTGACCGCGAGAATACGACCCGTTACTTCTACAATGCTCTTCTAGCGCAGGGTGTGCTGGGCCTGGGCGCGGGTCTTCTCATGATAGCGACTGCCTGGCTCCTGGGCTATCCCGCCGACACTACGCAGATGCTCGTGGCTGCGTCCCTCAGCGTTCCCCTCTTCGCCATTGCCGCCGCTGCCGGTTCTATCCTCAATGCCTATGAGCGCATGGAATACCAGGCGGTGATTGAGGCGGTCACCAGCATCCTGCAAATGAGCGCTCTGGTGAGTGTGCCGTTGGCGCAAACAGGCGTCGTCGCGTTGTCGGTCATCAAGGTCGGCGGCATGGCGGTCAGCACATCGCTCTATCTCTTCTTCCTGGCCCGGTTGAGGGTCGTGGGGCGGCCTGCCTTTGACCTTCGCTTTGCCTGGCATCTGGTTCGTCGTGCTCTTGACCTGGTGCTTTTGGCCCTCTTTGATGCGTTCCTGTTCCGCGTTGACATCTTGGTTCTCTCAAAGATACTGGACGAAGCAAGCGTCGGCATCTACAACGCTGCCCAGCAATTGGTCAAGGTCGCCGCTCTTCTGGCGATGGCCTACGGTGAGGCTATCTATCCCGCCCTCTCGCGGCTGCATCAGACGGCCCCGCGCTTCTTCCTGGCGGCTATCCGCAAGTCATTGCAATACGGCAGTATGTTGCTCCTGCCTTTGGCTGTAGGGATGACGCTCCTGGCAGGGCAACTGATCGCTTTCATGTACGGCCCGCGCGGCTATGAGGGCTCTATCTTCATTCTGCAATTGCTGGCCTGGTATATGCCTGTGCAGTTTGGCTACGTCGTCTTCAGCAAGGCCCTCATCGCCAGCGACCAGCAGCACCGGGCCAGGCAGGTTGCTCTGAGCATGATGGTTGCCAGCCTGGTATATCAGCTGGTTTTCACCATCTGGCTCGGAGCGGCGGGCGCGGCCATCGGCAGCGTCCTCACCTACGTCACAGGTGCGTTACTGACCAGGTTCTTTGTCGCCCGTTCGGTCGGCTCTTTCCGTGCGTCGGTGGTATTCGGCAAACCTGTTCTGGCTACAGCCGGCATGGGTTTAGCCGTGTGGTTGGTGCACCGCCAACCACTCTTTGTCGGCGTGGGCGTCGGTGTGGCGAGTTACGCGGCGCTCCTCTTTCTGCTGAAAGCCTTCGCTCGTGAGGATTGGGATTTGGTGCGGCGTATCGTCTCGCGTCGGGATAGCGCCAGCGCTTTTATCACAGAGAGACCGCAGCCCGACGAAGTGGCTATCCACCGGGCTGTGCAGGAATAGGGAGCAATCTATGGGCCTGCGCGCGTGGATGGAACGGCTGATTCGCCGTCTCAAGCACGACCCTGCCTACACACTGTCGCCGGACCTCTCTACCGGCGATTTGTGGGCTATTATTTGGGAGCGGGGGTGGGCTTTTGTCAGGGGACTGTGGTGGCGGCCCCGGCTTCGTTCCTCTGCTGGCGCGTTCTTCGTGGGCCGACGCGTGAGGCTCGTTCACCCACGTCGGCTTACCGTCGGGCGGGGCGTCACCCTGGAAGATGACGTCCACATAGACGCCCTCTCGCGGCGCGGCATCTACCTGGGCCATAGCGTCACCATCGCCAAATTCACCGTCATAGAGGCCACTGGCGTCATATCAAATCTGGGCGAAGGGCTGGAGATAGGGGATAATTCTAACCTGGGCGACTATTGTTTCGTCGGCGCGGCGGGCGGCGTGCACATTGGCCGTAACGTTCTCGTTGGTCAGCGTGTTAGTTTTCATAGCGAGAACCACTGTTTTGAGCGCGCCGACGTTCCTATAAAAGAGCAAGGCGTGACGCGACAAGGAATTGTCGTGGAAGATGATTGTTGGTTGGGC
Organism: Anaerolineae bacterium; assembly: GCA_020853075.1. GTDB lineage: Bacteria > Chloroflexota > Anaerolineae > JADYZS01 > JADYZS01 > JADYZS01. Next base: position 2,485 of record JADYZS010000364.1, read on the forward strand.
GCAGGCAGTATACTGTTGGACGGTGTTACCGTGGGGCGCGGCAGCGTCGTGGCCGCCGGCAGCGTCGTTACGCGCGACGTGCCCCCTTACAGCGTGGTGGCCGGCGTCCCGGCGAAGGTGATACGCCAACGAAACGAGCGCGCCGCCGAGGGATGAGGAGAGAGGACATGGCAGTACCGCAAGGAGAGAGGATAGGGCTAGGGAGAGGGCTGTCGACAGGATTCTGGCTACGGGCCGTGGCGTTGGCCGGCATCGTCACCGGGATGGGGGTGCTGGCCGGCATCGGCATTGCCTATGGGTTCATAGTCCCTCTCATCCTTCTCTTCGTAGCCCTTATCGTCTTCCTAATCGTTCTCATGGGCTGGCCGGTACTGACTGTTGTGCTCCTGGCGGCAGCCGCTCTCTTGACCCGCTATAAACTGGAATTTGGGGAATTCAGCATGCGGGCCGAGCACGTGGCTGCCGTGGGCGTTGCCTTCCTGGGGACATGGCAGTTGGTGCGTTGGCGAAGACGGTTGGTTATCACGACGCCGGGCGTCTTCGCCCTCGGCTGGCTGGCGACGAACCTGGCCGCTACCATGCTCAATGCCCCTGACCCTGGCGATAGCCAACGGCACACGTTCCGGCTGTTCCTGGTCGTGCTCAACTTCTTTCTGGCGGTGAATCTCCTGCAAAAACCGCGCCAGTGGCGACAAGCCTATCGCTGGTTCCTGTTTCTGGGTGTGGCTGAAGCCGCTTTCGGCCTCTTCGCCCTCGCGATGTTTCCTCTCGGCTTAAACCTGGGCGTGCAGACTGCCATCAACCTGCCATATCCTGTTCCCTATGGGACGTTTGAGGAGGGCAACCTGTTCGGGAGCCATTCTGCCGCCTGGCTTCTGGCTCTTCTCTTCTTATACTTGGGCGGCGAGCCTCCGTCGGAACGCGCGCTGTTGCGCCGGATTGTGCTCTCTATTGGCATCGGCATCCTGGGCCTGGCCGTGCTCCTCAGCCTGTCGCGCGGCGCATGGTTGGGCCTCCTCGCCGGTCTGTTGCTTGTGTATATTTTTCACGGCCATAGCCGGGTGGGGCAGATGCGCCGTCTCACGTTCGTGCTCATCGCCGGCCCGGTGGTTATTTCTCTGCTCATCCTCGCTCTCCTCTTCTTGCCCGATTCGGTGCCCTTGATAGGGCGTGTCCGCAGTTTTGCTGCCCTGGGCCGAGATGCCACGTTCCAGGGCCGCTTGGACGACCTGCCCCGTGCGTTGAACGATTGGTCTCAGCATCCCATCATCGGCTGGGGGCCCGGCACCTACCTCCAACTGCATGGCAGGCTGCGCGGCAGCCCTGCCTGGCTTCCCAACATCATCCTGCGCACCATACAGGAGACGGGCGCGGTGGGGTTGGTGCTCTTTGCCGGCTACGTCCTCGCCTTGCTGGTGAGCACCATAGGAGCCAGCCGCCTCGTCCGCGGGCCCGATGATCGCGCCATGCTCCTGGGACTCGCCGTTGGTTATTGCGCCTTGTTGGTTTCCTACCAGGCGACCGATGGCACCTGGCTTGCCGCGCCCTGGCTGCACACCGGTCTTTTGATGGCAGGCACCAGGGCGCTTTCCGTCCGGAGCACAGGGAGCGCGGAAGGCGCAGAGTCAGGTCCGCCGCGGACTCCTTCTGTTGAAACATGAACAGGCATGAGGGGCCGGTAACCATCCTCTTTGTCCACTCATCCGACGAACTGTACGGCTCAGATCGGGTGTTGCTGGAATTGGTGCGGCGACTGGATCGGAGTCGCTTCGCACCGCTGGTGGCCGTCCCTTGCGACCTCTCTTATCGGAGGCATTTGAGCAAGGCACTGGCCGAGGCGGGTGTGCGCTGTCTGCATGTTGACATGGGCGTACTGCGGCGCCGCTATTTCGGGTGGCGTGGCGTCGGCCTCTACGCCTGGAGGCTGGCGCTGGGGACTATTCGCCTCGCGCGCCTGATCCAACGTGAACGCGTCGCGCTGGTACATTCCAACACTGGCGCAGTTTGGTCAGGGGCATTGGCCGCGCGCCTGACCAGGCGGCCCCACCTCTGGCACATCCACGAAATCGTCACTCATCCGGTTTCGGTGCGCCGGGCTATCGCCTGGATGTCAACGCGCTTCTCTTGCCGCGTCGTCGCCATCTCTCAGGCCGTGCGTGACCACCTGGCCGCGGACGCGCCCGGCCACGCCAACCGCATCATGGTCATTCCCGATGCGGTGGACACGGAGTGTTTCCGGCCAGAGAACGACGGCGCGGCCCTGCGCCATACCTGGCACGTGCAGCCAGACGAGACGTTGGTCGGCCAGGTGGGGCGCATTTCCGCCTGGAAGGGGCAGGAGGATTTTCTCGCGGCAGCCGCGCAGGTAGCCGTCCGGCGGGCCGACGTGCGCTTCGTGGTCGTGGGCGACGTAGTTCCCGGCGAAGATGACCGTCGGGAGTATCTGCGGGCGCGGGCAGCCGCCCAGGGGCTGAACGACCGCATCATCTGGGCCGGCTTCCGCCCCGATACGCCACAGGTGATGGCCGCCCTGGATCTTCTGGTCCTTCCCTCGCGCCGGCCGGAACCCTTCGGCATGGTGCTGTTGGAAGCCATGGCGACGGGTAAGCCCGTTGTTGCTGCCGATCACGGCGGCCCGCGTGAGATCGTCGTTCATGGTGAGACGGGATTGCTCGTGCCGCCGGGTGAGCCAACGGCCCTCGCGAACGCTATCGTGGAACTGGCAGGCCAGGCGGCCCTGAGGCAGCAGATGGGCGCAGCCGCCCGGCTGCGCGCCGAAACGACCTTCGGCTTGCTCCCCTACGTGGCTGCATTTCAGGCTCTATACAGCGATCTCCTGGAGGCATCGGCTCCGTGGTAAGATTGAAACAATGGCAGGCCCTAACTGGCTTTGTTGGGGCGTTGTGGTATAATGCACAACGCGGTTGGACAATTTCCCCACTATCCCCAGGAGAGCGCTCATGATAAAGGGCGTTGAGGTGGTGCCCCTTGTCGTTCGTGCGGATGATCGCGGCTATCTCATTGAAATCGTGCGGGCGACAGACCCCTATTTCACCAGGTTCGGCCAAGTCTATATCGTCGGCGACATGGCGCGAGGAACCATCCGTGCTTTTCACAAGCACACCGAGTTGTGGGACTGGTTCTTCATCGGCCACGGCAGCGCCAAGTTCGTCCTCAAAGATGACAGGCCGAATAGCCCAACCTATGGCGAGATGATGACCGTGGCGACGGGCGAACGCAACCCGTCCCTCATCGTCGTGCCGCCGGGTGTCTATCACGGTTGGATGTCTCTGGAGGACGATACGCAACTCATCAGCACGGCCAGCGAAGTCTATAACCGGGAAAAGCCCGACGAGGTCCGCATCCCCCCCGACTCCTTTGGCGACGTCTGGACGGTTAAGGGACGGTGAGATGACGAAAATCCTCCTTGTCGGCGGCGCGGGCTACGTCGGTTCCGTCCTGGCTGAGGAACTGCTGGAACGTGGCTATGCCGTTCGCATCCTGGATCGCTTGTATTACGGCGAAGATGGCCTGCGTAGCATCCGAGACCGGGTGGATCTCATCCAGAGCGACATGCGAAACATCAACCCCTCCGCTCTGGAAGAGGTGGATGCGGTCATCAACGTCGGCGGGCTCTCCAATGACCCCACCGCGGAATACAACCCCCGCGCCAACTACGACATGAACACGACGGCTGCCCACAAACTGGCTGATCTATGTATGGCTGCTGGCGTGCGCCGCTACATCTACGCCTCTTCGGCCTCTATCTACGATACAGGTGTCGGGAACGATGAGAAAGACGTCTTGCAGGACGAGGAGACGCCTGTCGCGCCGAAGGCGGCTTATTCCAGTTCCAAGCGAGAGGCAGAGAAGGCACTTATCAGCCTTGCCCGTCCCGATTTCTGCCCCGTGATCCTGCGCAAGGGGACCATCTACGGTTTCTCGCCGCGTATGCGCTACGATCTGGTCGTCAACACCTTTGTCAAGGATGCCCTCAGCCGCGGCGTCATCATGCTTCATTACGGCGGTGAGATGTGGCGCCCCCTGGTGGACGTGCGGGATGCGGCCCGTGCCTACCTTGCTTGTTTGCAGGCCGACGAGGACAAGGTACGTGGGCAGATCTTCAACGTCTGCTATCACAACATGCGCATCAGCGAATTGGCCTTGCGAGTGCGGGAGGCCTTGCGCGGCGTAGGGGTGAATACCGAGATCCAGGTGGATTACGGCTATCGCGGCGTGCGCAGTTACCGTATCTCCGGCGCCAAGATAAACCGTGCTCTCGGCTTCCGCCCCATCATCTCCATTGAGGAATCAGTGCAGGACATGGCGGAGAAGATTCGCCAGTACAACTACACCGATTTTGACCATCCCAAGTATTACAACATTCGCTGGATGCGCTTGCTGGAAGAGGCGGACCGCATTATTAAGGTGACCGGCTCTGTCTTCGGCGTGGGCAGCCGTTAGGAGATTGCTGCGTCTTTAAGAGGTTATCTGAGAAGTCTGGGAACAGGCCGCCATCGGATAAATCCGACGGCTGGTAAGTACAAGAAACCCGCTTTGCGGGTTTAACAACTCGTTTGCCGTCGGTTTCTAACCGGTGGCCGGGACTTTGCAGACAGTCTCTAACGAGCGTGATTCAGGAGGCGCGCGATTGCGAGTTTTGCTCATCGGTGCGGGTGGACAACTGGGTAGCGACCTGGTGAAAGCCCTGGCCCACGAAGACCTGGTTGCTCTCACCCACAGCGATATTGAGGTGTGCGATCCGGCCAGCGTGCGCGTTGCGCTACAAACCCACACCCCTCAGGTTGTCATCAACACCGCTGCCTTTCATCGGGTGGACGATTGCGAACGCGAACCGGAGCGGGCGTTCGCTGTGAACGTCCACGGCGCGCGCAACCTGGCCCTGGCGTGCAAGGAACAGGGCTGCGCGCTCCTGCACATGAGCACCGATTACGTCTTTGATGGCCGCAAAGGCTCAGCCTACGACGAGTCGGACGTGCCGTGCCCCATCAACGCCTATGGCATCTCAAAACTCGCGGGGGAATTCTTTATCCGCTATTTGCTGGATAGATACTACATTGTGCGTACCAGTGGATTGTACGGCGTGGCCGGCTCCAGTGGCAAGGGAGGCAACTTCGTAGAGTTGATGCTGCGCCTGGCCCGTGAGGGTAAGGAAATCAAAGTGGTAAATGATCAGACCCTCACGCCCACCTATACGGTGGACTTAGCCCAAGCCCTGGCGCAACTTATCCGCACAGAGCGATAC
>JADYZS010000365.1 GCA_020853075.1 Anaerolineae bacterium
CATCCAGAAGGGCACCAGGAGCGGCAGGACAAACTCCACGTTGCCCGGCTGCCACCAGAAGGTGAAGCCGCCGTAAAGGATAAACCAGACAACCGCCGCGCCCACCAGCGCGCCCTCGCGCCGCAAGGCATCCAGGGCAGCGCGGCCACGCCTCAGCAACAGAATCGCCAGCGAACCGGCGAAGGCCAGGCCCAGGAGGACAGCCAGGACGCGCCCCGCGCTCCCTACCAAGAACGACTTAGGCAGCGCCCACACCGCCCGCGCCAGCGTGCTCCCCAGCACAGGGCTGCTACGCCAGGTGAGCCCCTGGCCCCACATCCCCCGGTGGGCATAGGAGGTAAGCCAGTAGGTGAACGCGCCCGGCGAACCCAGTTGTCCTGCCAGACCCGCCGCCACCAGGTAGCCCATCGCCACCAGGCTCCCCGTGACAACCAGGTACGTGAGCAGGAACCCGCGTCCCGCCCGCAGCCGTCCCCAGGCCCACAGCGCCAACCCCGGCACAAAGAAGATGTGCGACTGGTGGTAGAGACAGGCCAGGGCCGACAGGACGGCCAACTGCCACGCCAGGGATAGCGGCGGCTCGGCTGACGATAACGGCCATCGTGCCACCAGGTAGAGCGCGACGACCAGGAACAGGATCGGGATGGTGTAAGTCTCTACGCTGATCGCGTAGAGCCACCAGCCGAACGAGAGGCCGAAGAGGGCCGCGCCGCCTGCCGCCCATCCTCGCTCGCCTGTCAGGTGCTTCAGCAGGAGATAGAAGAAACCAATCGCCAGCGCGCCCGCCACGCTGTTCAGAAGCGTCAGCGGCCCCAGGACGCGGCTAACACCTAAAGGACGCAGCAGCGCGAGGAGCAGGTAGCCTGTAGGATTGTAAAGTACGTGGTGCGGGTGAAAAAGACCCTGGCCCCGCTCTACGTCGTAGGCGTACAGAAGGCCATCACCAAGAAAGTCCCGGTTTGGAAAAAGGCCGAAGAGGAGCAGCGCACCCCCGGTTATTCCGACGAAGAGGGCATCCACCGCGCGCACAGGCTGCCTCGTTGCCTCTCCTCCCCCTAAATCCTTCATCCCTTCAACAGGTTGATCTGATCCACGTTGGTCGTGTCCTTGTGGCGGACGACGGCCATGACAATCGCCAGGCCGACCGCGACCTCCGCCGCAGCCACGGCCATGACCAGAAAGACGAAAATCTGCCCATCCAGTTGGTGGAACTGGTGGGCCAGCGCGACCAGACTCAGGTTGACCGCGTTCATCATCATCTCCACGCACATGAAGATGACGAGGACGTTGCGCCGCACCAGCACGCCCGCCGCGCCGATAGCAAAGATGATCGCGCTCAGGATCAGGTATGAGGATGTATCTATCATGTCTTTGGCCTCTTGGCTAACACCACCGCACCCACCATGGCGACCAACAAGAGAACCGCCACCAACTGCACGGGCAGGAGATAATCGGTGTAGAGAACCTGTCCCAGGGCCTGCACGTTGCCCACCTGGGCGAGCACATCCTCGCTGGCCGGGCCTTGCACGCCCGCGAGCGCGCCGCTGGCGATGCCGTAGGCCAGGGCGACCAGGAAGATCAGGCTCAGGATGGCCGCGGAGATGGGGACGATAGACTGCCCTGGCGCGGTGAGCCGCCCGGCCTCGCCGCCAATGAGCATGATGACAAAGAGGAACAGGACAACGATGGCCCCGGCATAGACGATGACTTGGGCGACGGCGAGGAACTGCGCGTTCAGCACCACGTAGAAGACGGCCAGGCTGATGAAGTTGAGCAACAGAAAGAGCGCGCTATGCACCGCATTCTTGCTCAACACCACCGCGCCCGCCGCAGCCACAGCCACAGCCCCGAGAACGACGAACAAGAGGGTTTCCACCTGGTTCCTTCACTCCTCTGCCCGGACGACGACGTTGGACTCGGCCCCCGCCAGGAGCTGCTCTTTGGTCAGGACGAGGCTCCGGCGGTCGTACGCGGCCTTCGGGATGTTGTGGGTCAGGACGATGGCCTCCACCGGGCACGCCTCTTCGCAATCGCCGCAGAAGATGCAGCGCAGGAAGTTGATTTCATAGACTTTCGCGTAGCGCTCGCCGGGCGAAACCGGATGCTCCGGGTCGTTCTCCGCCGCGTCCACGAAGATCGCGCCCGTGGGGCAGGCTGCCTCGCACAACTGGCAGCCGATGCAGCGCTCCAGGCCATTCTCGTAGCGCCGCAGTTCGTGCCGCCCGCGATGGCGGGGATAGACGGCGACCGGCTCTTCGGGGAATTCCACCGTCACCGGCTTCTGCGACAGATGCTTGAGGGTGACCCCCATCGCCTTGCCGATTTCTACCGCGCCTTTAACCGCATCACCGACACCGGACATGACAGACTCCTTCCAAATTTACACCACCCCCGCGGCCACGATGACCGCGGTCACCGCCATATAGACCAACGCGATCTCAAACAGATATTTCCAGCAGAAACTCATCAACTGGTCGTAGCGCACGCGGGGGATGCTCGCCCGCACCCAAACGAAGAGACCCAGGATCAGGATGACCTTGACCGTGATATAGACCACGCCCAGGAGCGGGAACTGATCCACGAAGGGCCCGCGCCAGC
>JADYZS010000366.1 GCA_020853075.1 Anaerolineae bacterium
CTCGCCGCGCGGGCCGCGCGAGTTCACCCTGTGGAACCCGCCTTTCCTGGACCGCACCCGCACGGCGCGGCGCAGCGCCAACGTAGAGGCGACCTCTCTCTTTGTAGAACTGGTGCGCCAGGGCGTGCGCAACATCACCTTTGCCCGCGCCCGCAAGGTGGCCGAGTTGATACTCCTCTATGCCCGCCAGACCTTGCAAAAGGCCGAGCCTGCCCTGGCCGAGCGCATCCGCGCCTACCGCGCCGGCTACCGCCCCCAAGAACGGCGCGCCATTGAGCGCGGGGTCGCGAATGGGGAGGTCATTGGCGTGACGGCGACCAACGCGCTGGAATTGGGCGTGGACATCGGCGGGCTGGACGCGGTGGTGATGGTCGGCTACCCCGGCACCGTCGCCAGCCTGTGGCAGCAGGCGGGGCGCGCGGGCCGTGGCTCCCAGGAATCGCTGGCCGTGCTCATCGGGCTGGACAACCCCATGGACCAATACTTCATGCGCCACCCCGCTGACCTCTTCGGGCGGTCTCTGGAGCAGGCCCTGGCCGACCCTGATAACGTCTATATCCTGGAGCGCCATCTCCCCTGCGCCGCGCACGAGTTGCCCCTGCGGGTGGAGAACGCGCCCGGCGGCCTCTCGGATGCGGCTTTGTTCGGCCCCGGCTTTGAGGAGGCGATGGTACACCTGGAGAAGCGGGAGACGCTGCGCTACCGAAGCGACCGCTGGACTTACAACGGCACCGACTACCCCGCACAGCACGTCTCGCTGCGCGCGGTGAGCAGCCGCCGTATCGCCATCCTGGATGCCGGGGACAACTACCGCACGCTGGAAGAGGTAGAGGCGAGCAGCGCGACCTTTCGCGTCCATCCGGGGGCCATCTATCTGCACCAGGGCGACGCGTACCAGGTGACAGAACTGAACCTGGACGCAAGCCACGCCATCGTCCGTCGCGCCGAGGTGGATTGGTACACCCAGCCGCGCGAGATAAACGACGTCCGCATCGTGCGCTCGCTGGCCCACCAGTCGTTGCCCGCTACCACGGCCTATTTCGGGCGGGTGCGCGTGCGCTCGCAGGTCATCGGCTACTGGCGGCTGCAACAGTATTCCGAGGCGGTGATGGGGGAAGAGGTATTAGACCTCCCCGCGCAGACCTTTGAGACACAGGCCCTCTGGTGGGACGTGCCGCCGGAGGCGGTGCAGGCGGTGGGCCGCGCCGGGCTGGATTTCCTGGGCGGCATCCATGCGGTGGAGCACGCCGCCATCGGCATCCTGCCGCTCTTCGCCATGTGCGACCGCTGGGACATCGGCGGTCTCTCCACACCGCGCCACCCTGATACAGATTTGCCGCAAGTCTTCATTTACGACGGTTTCCCCGGCGGCGTCGGCATCGCGCAGGAGGGCTTCCGCCGCCTGGCCGAACTCTGGAAAGCGACGTTGGCCGTGATACGCGATTGCCCCTGCGCGGTGGGCTGCCCCAGTTGCATCCAGAGCCCCAAGTGCGGCAACAACAACGACCCATTGGATAAGGCGGCGGCACGGCTGGTTCTGGAGAAACTCCTTCAGCGATAGGGCGTCCAATAGTTGCGCGGGTCACGCTTCAACACGTACGCGTATTTCCCTTTCGGTAAGGGGAGCGTGTCTTGCGTGCGCAAGGCCCAGGCCAGGAGTTCGGCCAGCATCCTGTTCTGCGTTTCGGCGTGCTCTGCCTTGCCGTACAGGTTCCCCATCTCCAGCGGGTCGCGCGCCAGGTTGTACAACTGGCCGCGGCCCTGCATGTCAAAGAGTAGTTTCCAATTGCCCTCCCGCAGCATCACCATCGTCCCGCTTTGGGAATGGGAGTTCAATTCGTCAAACGAGAGACCCCTGGGGCCTATAATGAAGCCGTTATCGGGTACAGGCGGGTCGCTTTCGGTGTAGTGCAGCCCGCCGAACCCTTGCTCGGCATAAACTGCGGCAAACTCCTCCGCCGGGTAGTCGTCGCCAGTGAGGAGCGGCCAGAGGCTCCGTCCCTGGACGCCATCCGGCAGGGGGATACCCGCCGCCTCGCACAGCGTCGGCATGATGTCCACCATGGAGACATGGGCGGGATGCGGGGATGGGGATGGTTTGACGCCCGGCCCGGTGACGAACGTGGGGACGCGCATCAGGACTTCGGGCATCTCCGGCCCCTTGCGCATCAGGCCGTAATCCCCGGCGAAATCGCCGTGGTCGGAAACGAAGACGATGAGCGTGTTGTCGCGCAGGCCCTCGGCCTCCAGGAAGGCCACGAAGCGCCGCACCTGGTCATCAATAAGGCGCATCATGCCGAAATAGTTGGCGCGCATCCGGGGGAGAAGGGCATCGTAGTTGGGGTAGGCTTGCGTCCCGATATGCTTCGTCCACTCCCATTTAAAGCCTTTCTGGGCCAGGGCCTCTTTCCCGACCCGCATCGGCGGCAGCGTCTCTATGGGGAAAAGCGAGAAGTAGGGCTCCGGCACCTGGTAGGGGCTGTGGGGTTCGGCGAAGGATAGCCACAAGAAGAAGGGACGCCCCTGGAGCGAACGAATCCACGCCTGGGAGTCGGTCACCGCCCGGTAGGGCCCCTGACATTCCAGGGGGAACGGCGTCGGCTCCCGGCTGACGCCGTGGTTGAGGACGGTCAGCCATTGGTCAAACGCCATCTCATCCGCCGTTCGGCCCTCGCCACGCCCACCCTCATGGCTCAACTCAAACCAGTGGTCAAGCCGTTCGGGCTTCAGGTGCGAGTGGTTCTTACCCGCCAGAGCCGTTGCATAGCCTTGCTCGCGGAGGACATCTATCAGGTCCCGGTCATACGAAGCCAGGTGAATGGCCCGGTTCTTGCGGATCCGGTGGGCGCTGGGGTAGCGTCCCGTGAGCATGCTGATGCGCGCCGGCGCGCAGACCGGCGCCGACGTGTAGGCTCTGTTGAACCAGACGCCCGACCGGGCGAGGCTGTCCAGAAAAGGGGTTGTATCCAGGGGAAAGCCCTCGCGGGCCGAGGCGTCGGCTCGCTGCTGGTCGGTCATGATGATGACGATGTTGGGCTTCTGCATATAGGCCGCTCCTTCATTCATTACGTTCTGTCCAATGGGTGAACACCGGGCCACAGGTGGCGTTGCGTGGTTTGACAGGCCAGAGGGGTTAGACTATGATGAACCAGGTTTGAGTTTAGGAGGCGTACCTTGCGCCGTGCCATGCAATTCCTCACCGGCCTCGTCGGGCTTGGCGTCGCGGGCATGGGCCTGCTGCTGGCGCTGGCCTACCTGTTGCTCTCCCGCACGGAGACAGAATTTAACCTGGTGGGGTCTTCCCCTGCCCTGCAAACGACCGTCGCCTTTGCCCTCGCCGCGCTGAGTGTGGGGCTGGGCCTCCCCCTGGCATGGACGGCGTTCCGGGCCTATGCTCGCGTGCGCTCGCCCGTCGCGCGGCTGCCGTCGCCCTGGCTCTTCGCCGCGGCTTTCATCGTCGTGGTGGCGGCGGGACAAGCCGTTCTCTCAGTGGACGTAGCCGCGCCGGTCATCTTTCCGCCTTTCCATGCCCTTGCCTCGCTCCTTCCCCCTCTCCTTATCCTCGCCGCGGTTGCCCGGCCTCTGCTGCGCGCGGGCATTGCTATCTCTCGCCGCGACCTGGTGCTCAACCTCGCCAGCGGTGCGTTCATCGCCACCAACATCGCGATCACCTTAGAACTCCTGGCCGTCCTCGCGCTGGTCATCGTCGCCATCGTTGTCCTCGCCCTGACGCCGGGAGGTATGGAAGCGGCGGCGGTGTGGGCCGAACGGTTCAGCGCGGCTCAGGCATTGAACGATACGTCGTGGCTGCAAGACCTGGCGCGCAATCCCTGGCTGATCGCCGCGGTGGGGAGTATCTTGGTTATCGTGGCTCCGGCAGCAGAGGAAGCATTAAAGGGTATGGGAGTCTTGTTCCTCGGTTATCGCCGCCCCACGAGGGCGCAGGCTTTCATCTGGGGGGTGGCGGGCGGCGCCGGCTTCGCGCTGGCCGAAGGGCTTTTCAACGGCGCGCTGGGGCTGCAAACGTGGGGCTTCACGGCGGTGGCCCGCGCCGCGGCGGCGGTGATGCACGCCACTGGCGGCGGGCTGACAGGGTTGGGCTGGCAGTCGCTCCTGACAACGCGGCGACCCTGGCACTTCTTTGGGTTCTACATTTTCGCCGTCGCGTTGCATAGTCTCTGGAACGCCGCGGCGGGGGGAATCTCGCTGATAGGGCTGCGCGCGGTGGGGAATGTGGATGACGACATGGCCGCGGTGGCAGCGGGCGGCATCGCTGCGTTCCTGCTCGTCGCCCTCATCATCGCCGTGTGGCTGGTCGCGATCGGCACCCTCGCGTTTTGGACGGCGCGGCTGCGCCGGGAGCGTGTGTAGTAACTGTAGCCGACCCCGGAAGTGCGCCCCCAGAATCCGCTGTACTACATGGTGGCTGCGACCCCGATCATACTCATAATAGCGCACCGCCTCCGGCCCTGCGGTAGCAACCCCCCACTCCTATCCGCCCTTGACCCAACACCTGCCCTTGGAGGTCTAACTGGGGGCTGCGCCACGCCTCACAATGGGGACACCACCGCTTTACTACCTGAGGCTCTATCACTGCTCTGCATCGCCAGCCACACCTTCTCCGACGTGATCGGCATGGAATCTATCTCCACACCCACGGCGGCGCGGACGGCGTTGGCGATGGCGGGCGCGGTGGGAACCATGGCGTGCTCGCCGATGCCGCGTGCGCCGAAGGGCCCGTCGTCCTGGGGAACTTCCACAATGATGGTCTCAATGTCGGGCGGCGCGTCCACCGCGGTCGCGATGCGGTAGTCGGTGAAGGTAGGGTTGAGGGGTTTCCCTTCTTTGAGGATGATCTGCTCCAGCATGGCCGTGCTCATCCCCTGCACCGCGCCGCCCTCCATCTGCGTGCGTACCATGTCCGGGTTGATGGCGTGGCCCACGTCAAAGGCGGCGACGATGCGGAGCACCTGCACCTCGCCCGTCTCGGTGTCCACCTCCACTTCCACCGCCTGCGCGCCGGTGGTGAAGTGCACCACCGCGCGCGGCCCCTGGCCCGTTTCCTTGTCCAGCGGCGTGACGTAGGTCGGCATGAACTTCCCCTTGCCCACTACCGGCCCACCGACCCAGGTGCCGTCAGGCTTCTGGATGCCATAGACGGCGATGTTCTTCAGCGACATCTCCCGCTCGGTGGCGTAGGACACCACCTTCCCCTCAATGATGTCCATGTCATCGGGCTTCTCGTTCCAGGCGTCGGCCACCGCTTCCAGAATCTGCTGCTTCGCCTCTCGCGCCGCGTTGAGGATGGCGTTCCCCATGCTCCAGGTGAGGCGGCTCGCCACCGTCTGCCATTCGTAGGGGCTGTAGTCGGTGTCCACCGTGTTCACCCTGACCCATTCAATCGGCACGCCGAGGCCCTCGGCGGCCAGTTGCGCGGCGATGGTCAGCGTCCCCTGGCCCATGTCCACGCCGCCGATGCCGACTGAGCAGGTTCCATCCTCGTTCATGCGGATGGTGGCTGAGGAGCCGGGATTCGGCGGCATAGCCGGAGCCTTCCACATGGCCGCGATACCCTTGCCGCGTCGCTTGTGGGGTGCGGAGGGCCGCGACGGCTTGCCCCAGCCGATGGCGTCTGCCGCTTTCTGGATGCACTCGGCCAGGCCGGTGGGGTGCATCACCATGCCGGTCACCGTCACGTCGCCCCCGCGCAGACAGTTCGTGAGCCGCACCTGCACCGGGTCCAACTGCAACTGCTGCGCCATGCGGTCAATGTGCTGCTCAATGGCCCAATGAATCTCCGGCATGCCGAAGCCGCGCATGGCGCCGCCGATAGGATGGTTGGTATAGACGCAGAGGGAATCGGCGTGGACGTTGGGCACGTTGTAGGGGCCGGTGGAGGAGTAACCCGCGGCGCGAGTGATGTTCACGCCGTACTCGGTGTACGCGCCGCCGTCCCAATAGTAGGTGTTCTGCATGGCGGTGATGCGGCCCTCGTTTGTCATGCCCATCTTGATTTTGGCGATGAGCCCCTGCCGGACGAAGGTGGTGTAGAATTCTTCCTTGCGGGACATGCACAGTTTCACGGGCCGCCCTTTGGCCTTCATCGCCAGGGCGACGCACGCGCCTTCCACGCTGACGCCGGCCTTCGCGCCGAAGCCGCCACCCACGTAGGGCGTGATGACCCGCAACATGCCGTGGCTGATGCCCAGGGCTTTGGCGATGAGGTTGCGCTGGGCGAAGGGCGACTGGGACGAGGCCCAGAGGGTGATCTTGCCGTTGCCGTCCATCTGGGCCACATCCACGTGGGTCTCCAGCGGGACATGCTGCACGTGGGGGACGCGGTAGGTATGCTCATAGATGAGATCGGCCTGCGCCCAACCTTCATCCATGTTCCCCTTGCGCACCTTGAAATGGTTGGAGACGTTGCTCCCCGCCTGGGGGAAGACGAAGGGCGCGACGGCGTAATTAGCCAGGTCAGGATGGATGAGCGGCGCATCGGGGCCGGCCCCATATTCGGGGTCAAAGACGCCCGGCAGCGGCTCGTATTCCACCTCAATCAGGTCCAGTGCTTGTTCCGCGATTTCTTCCGTTTCGGCGGCGACGCCAACCACTGGCTCGCCCACGAAGCGCACGCGGTCAACAGCAAATATAGGACGGTCCGACAGGTAGAGGCCTGTCAGGCCGGGGTAATCCTTGCCTGTGACAACCACGCGCACGCCGGGGAGGGCTGCGGCCTTGCTCGTATCCAGCCGCTTGATGAGGCCGTGGGGGATAGGGCTGCGCAGCAGGCGCGCGTGGAGGAGGTTCGGCCCGAACTGGATGTCGTCCACGTATTGCGCCGCGCCGGTTACCTTTGCCCGGCTTTCAACTCGTGGAAAGTCCTTACCGACAATCGTCGTCTTCTTTTTCATGAATATCAACTCCCAATCACTCGTCTACCTGACTTAGAAACTGCCTCAGAATCCACAATTTATTCCAGGTCAGCGGATATGTAGCGGATTAGCGGATGGTCCTCCTACAGACGCTCGTTATCCGCTAATCCGCTACGCTGAAAGCATCCGCTGACTCTAAATCTACTACCCACTCAGAGTACCGAGACGGTCTTTTAGTGTCTGACGAAAACCTTGTCTAGCCATCTCAACACGACATCTGGGAGAATGGGACCGCGCGAATCCTTGTGTTGCGAATTGAGCTCAATAAGGTTGAACGTCTCAAACCCGCCTGAGTTCTCCAAGAGAAAGTCTACCGGCGGCCAGGCATCGCCACCGATTGAAATGGTCACCCGAACTATGTAATTCCCAGGTGGCAGCCTATAATCTGTATGCCGCGACTGATAGTCGGGATGATAGCTCATGGTGGTAAAGCCGTAAGCATCAATATCTCCCTGAATACGTATCGCGACTGCAAAGCTCTGGCTCACGCTCTCAGTCACATCGGTCGGTACAAGATCGGTAAGACCGCTTAGATACACAAAACGTGAGTCGAATATGTCCACTGGTCTATTGTCAATGACCACGGTCTGCAATGGCTCAGGGGCACTGCTCCACCTGATCGGCATTACTTTGCCTACTAATTGGTAATCCTGAGTCATGAACGTTATCGCTCCGCTGCAAGAGTGCGCGGTCTGCCGTGGTACGAACGGATATCTTCTTGCAGCATTCACAGCCTGGAGGTGTACGAATTTCACTCTGCGATTTAGGGAGTCATCTCCTTCAAGGGTACTTGCCAGCTTGATCTTGATTTGCGGCTTTCCTAGGTCTGCATACCAGAGTGCCGCGACCACGCCCGCAGCCGTGAAAAGTAAACTCAGGCCCGCCCCGATCAATACCTGTACGAATAGCAGGTTAATCTGAACTATCCAGTCAGACATTCTCAGTTGTCCCGCCGCGAGCGCTTCTTGCGCGCGGCCTCCTGCACTGCGGCGATGATGCGGGTATAGCCGGTGCAGCGGCAGAGGTTCCCCACCAGCCCGACGCGTATCTCTTCTTCCGTCGGGTGGGGGTTGCGGTCCAGGAGCGCGCGAGCGGCTATGAGAAATCCCGGCGTGCAGAAGCCGCATTGCGTGCCGCCCAAATCTATGAACGCCTGCTGGATGGGGTCTAATTGGTCGTCGTGGGCCAGGCCTTCCACGGTGGTAATGCGGTGGCCGTCGGCCTCCACCGCCAGCGTCAGGCAGGAGTTCACCGGTGCGTTATCCAGGAGGACGGTGCACGCGCCACACTCGCCCTCGGAGCAGCCGTTTTTCGTGCCCGTGAATACCAACTGGTTGCGCAACACCTGCAACAGCGTGTGGTGCGATTGCACCTCAATGTCGTATCGTTCACCGTTGACCCAGGTCGTGATCTGATGCTTCATACCACTGCTCCCAACACACCCAGAATCTCGTTCACGCCGCGACGCGTGAGGGCGCGCACCATCGCACGCCGGTAGGCGGCGCTGGCCCGGATGTCGTCAATGGGCCGCGCCGTTTCCATCGCTGCCAATGCCGCCATCTCCACCGCGGCCTCGTCCGTCGCTGCGGCCAGGATGGCCTCGGCGCGAGGCGCGCGGAGCGGCGTCGGTGCGACCGCGCCCAACGCGATGCGCCATGCCGTCCCTGACGGGTTCGCCCCGTGCGGATAGCCCAGCACCGCCACGCCGATAACCGCGATATCGCCGATGCGCGTGCGACCCAACTTGAGGTAGCGACCGGCGCAACCGCGCGGGGGGAACGGCACGTGGACGGCGGTCAGGATTTCGCCCGGCCCCAGCACCGTCTTACCGGGGCCGGTGAAGAACCCGGTCAGGGGTACGATACGCTGCCCGCGCGGCCCGAAGATGACCGCTTCCGCATCCAATGCCAGGAGGGCAGGCGCGGCGTCCGCCGCAGGCGAGGCATTGCACAGGTTACCGCCGAGTGTGGCGCGGTTGCGCAATTGGTACGAGCCAACGGTGGCCGCGCTCTCAGCCAGGATCGTATAGTGTTGCTGAACCTCCGGCGAGTCGGCCACCTGATTCATCGTGGTCGCTGCGCCGATGGTCAGGCCGTTTTCATTGTAAGCGATCTCCCGCATC
>JADYZS010000367.1 GCA_020853075.1 Anaerolineae bacterium
CCTGGTCCGGCTTGGTGTTGTGCCACTCGCTCAGATAGGTGCCGCTGTTGTCGCTGAAACGAAGCTTCACGTTACCGGCCGGCAGCCCACCGACGCGATAGATGCCGGAGGCGTTGGTGTTATTGCTGCTACCTATTGAATTGCCACTCACTGCGTCGTAGGCCGTGACGTTGATGTTGCTCAACGACGTGCCACTCCCCTGGGCGGTGACGGTGCCGCTGATTGCCCCGGCTCTGACAAGGCCCGCATTGATGGTGGTCGTGACCCCGCTCAACAGGCTGACGGAGTTGGCCGTATCCCAATCGGGCTTGCTATTATACCACTCCGCCAGATAGACGCCGTTGGGATCGTAATACCAGAATTTATACGGGATTGTCCCTAGACCGACAAGGCGATAGCGTCCGTTTGCGTCGGTGTTGGTGCTATTCACGTATATGTTTTCGTCGCCGTAGTACACATAGACGTAGATATTGTTCAGCGGGCCGGAGCCGGTGACCGTGCCGGTGACGACGGCGGCCTTGATGAGCCCCACGTTGATGCCTGTGCGGTGGGTGGTGGTCACGTTGATCGTCGTCGCCAGGCCGGGGCGATAGGCGTTGTTGTAATATTCGGTGGCGTAGGTGCCGCCATAATCAGTGAAATAGACGCGGTAAGAGCCGGGCGGGAGGCCGGGCGTGGTGGTATAGACGCCATTGGCGGCAGTGTAGGTGCCGGCGTAATAACTAGAGTCGCCTGCCGCATAGACGTCGATGTATTGCAGCGGGCTTGCCGTCATCTGGTCGGTCACGCGGCCGATGATCTGCGCGCCGGGGGCCAGGCCGGCGTTGATGTTCGCCCTGACCGCGCCGCCGGAGACCGTGACAGGGGTGGCCGCGTTGGAGTTGTTGTAGGGTACATTGTTGTAATATTCGGGGACATGGCGATCCTGGGGGATAAACCAGACACGGTAGGAGCCGGCCGGGACGGTGATGGAATAGACGCCGTTGGCATTGGTCGTAGCAGTTTTATAGACGTAAGGTGAAGACTGATAAGCATACACCGTGGTACCGGGGAGCGGCGCGCCGCCATCGTCGGCAATGACAACGCCGGTGATGTGGCCGTCGGCGCTGATGCTTAATATCTCGCGCTCCGCTTCAGCAGATGCCTCGGTCAAAAACAAGACGCCCGGAAGGTGCGCCAGCCTATCCCTAACAGAAGGCAAGGCGACAACCCGCACCGTGAGGTCTTCGGCGGTGAAGTCGCCGATCTGGCCGGTGGCGCGCAGGGCTTGCAGGTGGGCCAGCAGACGTTCTCGCTGGGGAGCAGGGAGGTCTGCATTGAGCGACAGATAATAAGTCGTCGGCAGCGCAGGCGTTGGCTCAACGGCTTCCGGGGGAGTATCTAGGATAACGGGCAAAGCATCGGCCTGGTCAACCTGGGCGACGCCGGGGAAGTTGCGCAGGGCGAGAAGGGCATCCTCTTCGCCCAGCACGAAGACGCGGCCCGGCTCGCTCTCTACATCTATGGCCGAGACGCGGCCCGAGACCTGCAACTGGCGCAGCACACGCATCAACCCGGAGGGGATGGCCTCACCCTGGTAGCGGATGATGAAGGTGGTATGCGCGACGTCGGGTATTGGTTGCTCCGGGAGCGCGGCGGGCGCGGCATCCGGAATCTCACCGGTCTGGGCTACGGCGATGCTCACCCAGACGGCAGCCAGCAGGGCGAAGGTAATGCCGACGATGACGAAGGAGGTTCTGCGCTTCATTTTTCCTCTCCTGGCCTCAAACAGTATCCTCACCACAAAGGGTCTTTTCTTTCCTGGTGTCTTTGTGGCGAGAGAGGAGTGTGGGTAGTTTCGGCTGGATACTCGCCGAGAGCGAACCGTTCCACAGAAACCGGGCAATGATGGGCGACGTTGTCGGCAGCAATCGTATGATACTGCCGAAGGCCGAAAACGTCAACCGGCACGTCAAATCTTAAGGGTCGCAAGACCATAGGGTTTGGGGCTGCTGTCGCCTCGTGGTACAATCAGAAGCGCGAAAGGCAGCGGGCCAGGGAAGAGGGAAGCCCTATGCGCCAAGTACCGGCCATCACCACGGCGCAGATCGTAGAGGTGGACCGGGCGATGATGGAGGATTTCGGCATCGCTCTGGTGCAGATGATGGAGAACGCGGGGCGCAACCTGGCGCACCTGGCGCGCGAGATGCTGGGCGGCCAGGCCCTGGGGCGGCAAGTCTTGATCCTGGCGGGCGCGGGCAACAACGGCGGTGGGGGCCTCGTCGCGGCTCGCCACCTGGTGAACGCTGGCGCGGAGGTAGAGATTGTCCTGGCGACGGCACCGGGCTCGCTGCAGGACCTCCCCGCCTACCAATTGGGCATTCTGGCGCGCATGGGTTTGCCCATCGCTTCCTACGCTTCGGGGCGCACCCTGCCGCCAGCCCACCTGATCGTGGATGCGCTCATCGGCTATGGGCTGGAAGGGAACCCGCGCGGGGCGTATGCGCAGCTGATTCGCCACGCGAACGCGCGCGGCGCGCCGGTCTTATCCCTGGATACGCCTTCGGGCCTGGATACGACGACCGGCATCGCCTACGCGCCCTGCATCCGTGCCGTGGCCACGCTGACCCTGGCACTGCCCAAGGTCGGTTTATTGCGCGAGACGGCGCAGGCTGTCGTCGGCGACCTGTACCTGGCCGACATCGGCGTGCCGCCGCTCCTCTACCGGCGCATGGGGTTGGACGTGCCGCCGCTCTTCGCCAACGGGCCTGTGCGGCGACTCCAGCTCAAGGAAATTGCTTATCCTTGAGAGAGAATGGGCTTAAGTATCCGATTTGTGGCAAGGCTCACCCCTCACCCTACCCTCTCCCCAAGGGGAGAGGGAATCAACTCCCCTCTCCCGCTTGCGGGAGAGGGGCCGGGGGTGAGGGGCGAACTACAACGCGAAACCAGGAACCTATTACGTCTTCTTGAGGAGAACAACACTCTATGGCCGACAAGGTCACACCACGCAGCGAAGACTACTCTCGCTGGTACACCGACGTCATCCAACGGGCGGAGATGGCCGACTACGCGCCGGTGCGCGGCTGCATGGTCATCCGGCCCTATGGCTATGCCCTCTGGGAGAACCTGCAAAGCGCGCTGGACAAACGCTTCAAGGCCACGGGCCACGTCAACGCCTACTTCCCCCTGTTCATCCCCATGAGTTTTTTGCGCAAGGAGCAGGAGCACGTTGAAGGCTTCTCCCCGCAACTGGCTATCGTGACCATCGGCGGCGGCGAGCAGTTGGAGGACCCGCTGGTCGTGCGGCCTACCTCCGAGACGATCATCGGCCACATGTATGCCCAGTGGGTGCGCTCCTATCGCGATCTACCCATCCTCATAAACTTATGGAACAGCGTCGTGCGTTGGGAGCAGCGCACCCGCCTCTTCCTGCGCACCACCGAGTTTCTCTGGCAGGAGGGCCATACCGCGCACGCGACCTACGAAGAGGCCGAGGAAGAGACGCTGCGGATGCTGAATATCTATGCGGACTTCGCCCAGAACGAGGCCGCGGTGCCCGTGATTATGGGGCGCAAGAGCGAGAGCGAAAAGTTCGCGGGCGCGCTGCGCACCTACAGCATTGAAGCGATGATGGGCGACAAGCGCGCCCTGCAATCGGCCACGTCGCACAACCTGGGGCAGAACTTCGCGAAGGCTTTCAATATCCAGTTCCTGGATCGCGACAACGCGTTGAAAACCTGTTGGACGACGAGTTGGGGCCTCAGTTCCCGCATGATCGGCGCCATCATCATGGTGCACGGCGACGACCAGGGGCTCATCCTGCCGCCACGCCTGGCGCCCCTCCAGGCGGTCATCGTGCCGATCTGGAAGTCGGACGCGGAGCGCGCGGGCGTCATGGAGTCGGCGCAGGCGCTGGCGAAAGAACTGGATGGCCTGCGCATCAAGTTGGACGACCGGGACGACGTATCGCCCGGCTTCAAGTTCAACGATTGGGAGATGCGCGGCGTGCCGCTGCGAATTGAGATCGGCCCGCGCGACGTGGCCCAGGGCAACCTGGTGCTGGCGCGGCGCGACGTCCCCGGCAGACCCGGCAAGACCACCGTGCCGCGCGCGGGCGCGCGCCAGCGCATTGAGGAAATGCTGGCGACGATCCAGAGTGACCTCTACGCGCGGGCGCTGGCCTTCCGCGAGGCCAACACCCGCGAGCCGCGCTCCTACGACGAGTTCAAGGCGGCGGTGGAGGATGGCTTCGCCCGCGCCTGGTGGTGCGGCAGCGCGGCCTGCGAGGCGCAGGTGCAGGAGGAGACAAAGGCGACCATCCGCAACGTGCCCCTGGACCAGCCGGGCGGCACAGGGCCTTGCATCGTCTGCAACTCCACCGCGACGGAGCAAGCGATCTTCGCGAAGGCGTATTGAGTTGAGCGAGAGCGCGTCCTACCGGCAACTGTGGATGGTGTGGCCGGAGCATCTGCTGCACGACCCGCCTGCCATCCGCTTGCCTTCCAGGTACACCTTGCGCACATTCCGGCCGGGAGACGAAGCCCGCTTTTACCAGGTCATGGCCCTGGCCGGGTGGCCGGGATGGGATGACGAGAAACTGCGTCTCTGGTTCGCCCGCCTTCTGCCTGAGGGCTGGTTCATGGCCGTCCACACAGAAAGCGACGAAATCGTCGCCACGGCCATGGCGCTGCAAGATAAGTCGGAGTTTGGCCGTCCGGGGGGTGAACTCGGCTGGGTAGCAGGCGACCCGGCCCACGCCGGCAACGATTTAGGTATGGCCGTCTGCGCTGCCGTCACCGCACGGTTCCTGGAGGCAGGGTACCGCGACATCCATCTGTACACCGATGACTGGCGGCTGGCGGCCTTGAAAACCTATCTGAAGCTGGGGTACGTGCCCTATCTCTATCTGCCGGAGATGAGGGAGCGCTGGCTGGTCATCTGCGCGCAGTTGCCATGGCCGTTTGCGCCGGAGGAGTGGAGGGAGTGAGGCATCTCCACCGCGACGGAGCAAGCGATCTTCGCGAAGGCGTACTAGCCAGCGGAAGGGCTTTCTGTTTTCGGACGATCAAGGTAGCATTGACTGGAATCGTGAGAACTAACTTGCAGGATGGTGGGATTATGAAGATACCTCACCCTATACCCTATCAAGGCAGCAAGAGGAACATCGCTAAGTTCATATTACCCTTCTTTCCCCGCGAGATCAACACGTTAATAGAACCCTTTGCTGGCTCTGCTGCCATTTCCATTGCCGCTGCGTGTCATGGGAAAGCTCCTCGCTTTCATCTCAACGATATCAACAAACCCCTAATGGCTCTCTGGCAAGAGATCATCAGCGATCCGAAAGGCGTAGTGGCCAGCTATGAGCGTTTATGGAAAGAGCAACAAGGTAAAGAGCGAGAGTTCTACGATTATGTTCGTGATGCATTCAATCGGACGCAGAGACCGGATTACTTGCTGTATCTCTTGGCCAGGTGCGTGAAAGCATCTGTGCGTTATAATGCAAGGGGCGAGTTCAACCAGAGCCCCGATAATCGCAGACTTGGGCGGCATCCTGAACAAATGGCCGATGATATCTTCGCGGTTTCAAATCTCTTTCGCGGTCGTGTGACTATCACGAGTAAGGACTATATGCAGGTTCTCGAGTCCGCAACGATGAAGGACCTGGTCTACTTAGACCCGCCTTACCAAGGTGTTTGTAACAATGGGGATCCACGCTACTACAGCGGAGTTGATTTCAAGGAGTTTGTGCTATCGTTAGATTACCTCAATCAGCAGAAGATACCATTTGTCCTGAGTTATGATGGTCGGACGGGCCCCAAAACCTTTGGTACAGAACTACCGAGCGAGTTAGAGCTACACCAGTTTGAAATCGAAGCAGGGCGTTCAACCCAATCGACGCTTCTAGGCAAGGCCGATATAACTTACGAGTCGATTTACCTCTCAAAAGCATTGGTGGAATGTCTTGATGTTTCCCTTAAGGATTTGGCAAACAAACATCTGGCGCGGCAGGTATCACTGTTTGAGATTGTCGGTTGACCATCGGAAACACCCATGTCCACGCAACCCCCCGAACAGAAGATCAGGCAGTTGTTGGCATCCATGCCCAGCAAACGGGCCCGTATTGTCATTGAGCATATTCTTGAGCACGAGTTTATTACGACCGAAGAACTGAAGAACTATGGTTATGAGCACCCCCCAAGGGCCGCCCGCGATGTTCGCGAAGCCGGGATCCCACTACGAACGTTTCGTGTTCCATCGTCTGAAGGCCGCTTGATAGCCGCTTACGAATTCGGTGACTTGACCGGAATCCGTACGGGACGATCTCAGGGCAGAAGAGCTTTCTCCAAGAAATTCAAGGAGAAGTTATACGAGCTGAGTGGCGGAAGGTGTGCGATTTGTTCAGGGCAGTTTGAGTCCCGCTACCTGCAAATAGACCACCGAGTCCCCTACGAAGTGGCAAGCGACGTATCGGAATCCGAGCGGAATGAGCAAGATTACATGCTGCTATGCGGCTCGTGTAATCGCGCCAAATCGTGGTCCTGTGAACATTGTGCGAACTGGCTGAATGACAAATTGCCTCAAGTGTGCTTAACGTGCTATTGGGCCAACCCTGAGAATCATCTACATGTTGCGCTCAGGGAGGTCAGACGCACAGACATCTTGTGGCATGAAGGCGAAATCGAAGCCTACGAAAGGTTGAAGCAATTGGCACAAGAGAGCAAATTCCCAATCCCCGAATACGTCAAGAGGATTGTCGCCAAATATCTAAGCGATATCTGATCCGATGTAGCGGAATCCTGGCGCTACACTCGCAGCGCAACTGGTGCTTGCCGTTAGCCATCCCTCGCGTCCACCTCCCCAGAAGGAGCAATACCAATGCCCGGCCCCTTAATCCAGGCCCTGATCGCCCACTACGACAGC
>JADYZS010000368.1 GCA_020853075.1 Anaerolineae bacterium
CCTGGAAGTTGGGCTGCAAAGGTTTGACGGTGTACGTTACCGGCTCGCGAGAGCATGTAGTGTTAGAGACACGCAAGACAGCCGAGGCGAAGCAGGGCGATAAGGTGGACGCTCCCGGCTTACAGGCGGAGACTCCGCTTGCCGAATCGCTGCACAGCATCGTGAAGCCACGGCCCAGGGTGCTGCACGGGGTCACCTACCGGCAGCCGACGCCTTTAGGTACTGCCTTTATTACGGTGAACGCCAATGGTGATAGCCAGCCCTTTGAGGTTTTCCTCACCGTAGGCAAGGCCGGTTCCGATATAGCCTCGGTAGCCGAAGCCTTCGGAAGACTCATTTCCCTCGTCCTGCGTCTCCCTTCCACGCTGACGCCGCGGGCGCGGCTGGAAGAGGTATGTGACCAGTTGGCGGGCATCGGCGGTGGCAGGCCCATGGGCTTCGGCCCTAACCGCGTGCGCTCGCTCCCCGACGGCATCGCCCAGGCATTGGCCGAGCACCTGGGAGCGATACCGGATGCGCCTAAAGCGGTATCTGCGGAGCAATTGGCACTTCCGTTTAACACGCCAAAGGCCGACCTCTGCCCGGAGTGCGGCCAGGCGACCTTCGTTAACGAGGAAGGCTGCCGCAAATGCCACTCCTGCGGGTTCAGCGAGTGCTGAGAATAGGGAAACCCTAATGGTCTCCATAGAGACGAGCCGTCGGCTCGTCTCTACGAAGGCCTTTTAGGATTTCGCTATCGCGTTTTTGGTGCTTACGCCAATTGGTGCTACAATCGGGGTCGTAGGCGACTTTTGTTAGGTTCGCAAGACTCCAAATAACGAAGGGAGAACAATGACCCACGTCATTACGGCGTTGTGCACTCGCAAGGGGGACTGCGTAGAGGTCTGCCCCGTTGAATGTATTGTCCCCGCGCCGACAGGGAACGCGGACTGGCCTTTCTACTACATTGACCCTGATACCTGCATTGACTGCGGGGCGTGCATCCCGGTCTGCCCGCCCGAAGCCATCTTCACCGAAGATGATGTGCCTGCCCAATATCAGGACGATATCGCTAAGAACAAGGAATACTTTACCAGCGGCCCAGGTTATTGGAAGTATGACCTGGAAAAAGAGCGGGTGCGCTGAAACGTCGTGGGGTTCCTACCGAGGAGCCCCTACGTTGCTCATTCCGCACCCTCCTGAAACCTTAAAGGTCTGTAGAGACGAGCCGGCGGCTCGTCTCTTTAGGGTTTCAGATTAGGCGGTTACATTTCGTGGGGCCGAGGGGGTAACCTGGCGAGAGCCACGCCGATGCTATGCTCTCATCCCACGCGACCGCCTGCGCCTGGTATGCTATTTGGAGTTGTACACAATATCTGGTAGAATTGCGATAGAGAGAGTCAAGCAGCACGCAACAACGATCTGGATGGTGAGACCCGCTACTTTCAGTGCCCAAAAACCGAACCGTCAGGTGGCAGGCCGGCTGGCAGCCAGCCATACGTCTCTTAGACTGTGGGGAGTGAGCCTTGTTCCAGAGCCTAGACCCTCAGACACAGGCGGCCATCATCAGCGGTGTGGTTGGCGCGATCTTGGGCGGTATTCTGGGTATGTGGGGGGCCTTGCTCGGCGGCTTGTTACAGGGCCGAGCGTGGTTCTACTACGAACAGAAAAGAAACGTTGTTGAAGCGCGCAAACGCTGGATCAGAGCCGCTCAGGAATGGGCTGCCAGCGGACGCCTCTATAGCATGCGGCGGGCCGATCTGCGGGGAGCCGACCTACGTGGGATAGACCTTGGCCCCGGCGACAAGATCGGGGCTAAGGGCGTTGACCTCAGTTATAGCGATTTGGGCCAGGCCAAATTGACCGGGGCCAATCTGAATGAAGCCAATCTGCACGGTGCTAACCTGAGCCGTGCCATTCTGCTCAGAGCCAGCCTGAACCAGGCCAATCTGCACGAGGCCGACCTCCCCGAGGCTAACCTGAGCCAAGCCCTCCTACACCTGGCTAATCTGCGGGAGGCCGATTTGCGCAAGGCCAACCTGAGCCGGGCCGGTTTGAGCGGAGCCAACCTCTATTTAGCCAACCTGCGCGGCGCCAGATTGAGCGTGGCGAACTTGAGCCAGGCCAATCTTTACTCCAGCGACCTGCACGAGGCCGACCTCTACCTGGCGAGATTATACGGAGCCAACTTAGAAGGAGCCTATCTGCAAGGGGCCGACCTGAGCGTGGCCGACCTGCGCGACGCCAACCTGATTCGGGCTAAATTGGACGGGGTTAAGTTGCGTGAGGCTCTTTACAATGCGGCAACCGTATGGCCCGAAGGTTTTACCCCGCCGCCAGAGGCCGCCAAAGTGGATTAGGGTCAGGGTGATCTATGCAACGTTATTTACCCCTGATCGTTCTCATTGTCCTTGCATCCCTCATTGCGTGTCGTACGCCGAAGCCGATACCAACCTCTGCGTCTCCTATTTTCCCTATTCCTGTCGTTACTCCATCTGACACGCAACCCGTGAGTGAGGTGCCAACTTTCCTCCCTTCCGTTTCCCCTATTGCCGTCGTTACCGGCGACCTCCTCAACGTGCGCTCAGGCCCCTGGCCCGATTACCCCAAACTGGGAGAAGTGAAAAAGGGCGCGCGGCTCAAGATCGTCGCCAAAGATCGGACGGAGGGCTGGCTTCTTGTTTGCTGTGTCAATAAGCGCGAGGGCTGGGTGTTCAGCGGCTTCGTGCAGATAGAGGGCTCCCTGACTGGTGTGCCCGTGGCAGAAGCCGCGGAGCCGCCGCCCACGCCATTCACGAAGGATACGATACGAGAGCCGCTACGGACGGCTACGCCTACAAAATAGTAGGGCCCCGTCAAAATCATGAAGTGGATGGCACAAGAGCCAATCTCGTCTCTCTGAAGCGTTCGCCGTCGGTTGGAAACCGACGGCGAACGGGCCAGGAAGCCTCGCTTGCACCTAGTCGGCGCAAGCCGACAGGCGCTCTGCGGGCTTAACACGAATATTTAGCCTCGGATTTTATCCGATGGCGGGCTTTGACAGGGCGATGACCCTACCGGTAGCGTTTTTGACATTTTCTCTTCGTCGTGATAGACTCTGCTCAGCAAAATAGAAAAACGCAGGGGGAGCTGGGTTGAGCCCGGCTGAGAGGGTGCCCCCCAATGGCACCGACCCCATGAACCTGACCTGGGTAATACCGGCGTAGGGAACACAGGGCTTCGCTTCACATTGGGCCATCCGCCGCCAGGCAGGTGGCCCTAACGTTTTTCGGACTCAAAGGGAGGCTCATGCGCGCGCGCATTGTCGCCAACGGCCCCAAAGCGATATTGCCGCCCGACTTCATCATCCGGCCCGACGACTGCATCATCGCCGCCGACGGCGGCTCCCTCCACGCGCTCTCCTGGGGATGGATGCCCCACGTCGTCATCGGCGATATGGATTCGCTACCTTCGCGCGAGCGGGCCCGCCTGGAGGCCGCCGGCTGCCGTTTTGTCCAGGTCCCTGCCGAGAAGGACGAGACCGACCTGGAACTGGCGATTCGTCTGGCGGCAAAAGAGGGCGCACAGGAACTCCTGATCTTTGGCGCCTTGGGGGGACGCACCGACCATTACCTGGCGAATGTCATGCTCCTGGCTCTGGCGGCCCAGCTCGGCATCCCGGCGCGCATCCTGGACGGCCTGGAGGAGATCAGGTTGATCGCGGGCGGTGAGGACGCCGATTTCGCCGGGGCGGCCAACGATACTCTCTCTCTAATTCCCGTAGGCGGCGACGCGCGCGGGATCACTACGGAGGGCCTGGGTTATCCCTTGCGAGGGGAGACCCTCTATTTCGGCTTGGCGCGGGGCATCAGCAACGTCTTCACCACGCCGCACGCGTGTGTGAAACTGGAAGAAGGTACATTGTTGGCGGTGCATATCCGCCAGGAGAAAGACAAGGAGGACGCAGTATGGGGAATCCTGTAACGGTAGCGGTAGAAGTATTGCCCTTGTGCGATGATCCGTATCCCGTCGTAGATAAGGCCATCGCAGTCATCCAACAATCGGGCGTCAAGCATCTGGTCGGCCCGATGGAAACAACGATGGAAGGCGATCTGGATACGCTGTTGGACGTGGCGAAGGCGGCACACCGCGCCTGCTTCGTGCCCGGTGTGACAAGAGTCGTCACCTTCATCAAAATCGGCGACGCGGTCTCCGGCTCCACCATAGATGACAAGCTGGCAAAATATCGGTGAGCTATCACCGTCTGAGCGGACAGCGAGGTGAGATGGGCAGATGAAATCACACCGCAGAGCACGCGGAGAACGCAGAGATTTCTCCCAATATCTCCGCGTCCTCTGCGCTCTCTGCGGTAAATTTCTTTTGGCGAACAGTCGGGCGAGATGAAAGAAACAACACCTGAGATACGAACGATAGAAGAATCGCCCGCGCAAAGGACGCGCACATGGGCGAGGCAAAGGTTCAGCGCCGCGTTGCGGCAGTCCGGCCCGCCGGCCGCGCTCATCGCACTTCTAATTGTACTGTGGCAGGTTGCCGTGGTCATCGGCCGCGTGCCGGAGTGGCTCCTCCCGGCTCCTGCGCGTATCTTGCAGACAGCATGGGAGGTGGCTCCGGCCCTCGTCCTCCACATCGGCCAGACACTCCTGGAGACCTTTTGGGGCCTCGTGCTGTCATTGGCAACCGGCATCCTCCTCGCCTTCGCCATTGACCTGTCGCCGCTCCTGCGCCGCGCCCTCTATCCGCTCCTGGTCGCCTCGCAGACTATCCCGATCATCGCGCTGGCCCCGCTCCTGGTGGTCTGGTTCGGTTTCGGCATCATCTCAAAGGTCGTGGTGGTCGCGCTGGTGTGTTTCTTTCCTATCGCTATCAGCCTGGCCGACGGTCTGCGGGCCACCGATCCGGAGCACGTGGCTCTATTGCGGGCGATGGGTGCAGGCCGCGGGCAGATCTTCCGCACGGTGCGTATCCCTAGCGCGCTACCGTCGTTCTTCTCCGGGTTCAAGATCGCCGTAACCTATAGCATCATCGGCGCGGTCATTGCCGAATGGATCGGGGCCAGCCAGGGTCTCGGCCTCTACATGATCCGCTCGGCCAATGCTTTTCGCACCGCGCAACTCTTCGCGGCTATCATCGTCACCTCGCTCCTCAGCATCGGGCTCTTCCTGCTGGTGAGCGGGTTGGAACGCGCCTTGCTGCCCTGGTATTACACCACGAAACGAGAAGAGCAATGGGAATCTTTATAAGAAATGGTCCCCTCCCGGACCCTCCCCCGTAAAAAGCACGGGGGAGGGCAAGGGGCTAAATACCCTCCCCCGTGGAATGGGGGAGGGCAGGGTGGGGGCCTCGTACGATAGGAGGAATGTCAAAATGCTTCACCGCCTTACCCATTCACGCTTTACGTTTCTCGTTCTAGCCTTCGCCCTCGCTACCTCTGCGCTCCTCGCTTCCTGCGCTCGCACGCGCCCGGCGACGAAAGCCATCGTGATGCTGGATTGGGTTCCCAATACCAACCACACCGGTATCTACGTCGCCCAGTCAAAAGGTTACTACAAGGCAGAAGGGTTAGAGGTGGAGATCATACAGCCCGGCGAGGGCGGCGGCCCGGAGCAGGTCGTCGCCGCGGGTGGCGCCGACTTCGGCATCAGTTATCAGGAAGCCGTGACGCAGGCGCGTGCCCAAGACGTGCCTATCGTCTCTATCGCCGCCATCATCCAGCACAATACGTCGGGCTTCGCCGCGCCTAAATCAAAGGGCATTACCCGGCCTAATGACTTTGAAGGAAAGCGATACGGTGGTTTCGGCTCGCCGATTGAGAAGACGATGCTGGCGCAGTTAATGAAGTGCGACGGCGGCGATGTGGAGAAGGTGCAATTCGTGGACATCGGCGCGTCCGACTACTTCGTTGCCACCCGGCGCGACGTGGACTTCGCCTGGATTTTCATGGGCTGGACCGGCATTGAGGCGCAACTGCGCAACGAGCCGTTGGATATCGTGATGCTGAGCGACTGGACCAAGTGCGTGCCCGATTACTACACGCCAGTTATCATCACCAGCGAGAAGGCCATCGCGGAGAGGCCCGATTTTGTGAAGCGCTTTGTAGCGGCCACGGCCAAAGGCTATAAGGATGCCATCGCTAACCCGAAAGCGGCGGCGGACATCTTGCTGAAGGCCGCGCCGGAGAATAACCCTGACCTGGTGCGGCGCAGCCAGGAATGGCTTGGCCCGCGCTACCAGGCCGATGCTGCCAGATGGGGAGAGCAAGAGGCCGAGGTGTGGCAACGCTACGCCGATTGGATGGCCGACGCCAACCTCCTCCCCAAGCGCGTTGATGGCAGCAAGGCGTTCACCAACCAGTTCCTGCCGTGAAAAGAAAACCACGGAGACACAGAGGACACGGAGATTCACGTTTTATTCTTTACGTTTTACTTCCCTGTGTCTCCGCGCCTCCATAAAATATGATGCGCCATGCCTGAACCAAAGTTAAGCGTCACCAACCTCTACAAAGGCTACCGGCTGCACGGCCTCCCCGTGCCAGTGCTGGCGGGCGTCAGCCTGTCGGCCTTGCCGGGCGAGTTCGTCACCCTCATCGGCCCCAGCGGCAGCGGCAAGAGCACACTGTTCAACCTCATCGTGGGGTTAGAGGAACCGGATGCGGGCGAAATCTGTTTTGACGGCTGCACGCGCGCGGTGCGCACGGGTCTGGTTGGCTACATGCCTCAGCGCGACCTCCTTTTTCCCTGGCGCTCGGTGCTGGACAACGTCATCCTGGGGCCGGAGATGGCGGGCGTGTCGCGCGAGAAGGCGCGAGCCGAGGCGCGAGAATACCTGCCCCTGTTCGGCTTGCAAGGCTTCTCAGACGCCTACCCCGCCACGCTCTCCGGTGGGATGCGCCAGCGGGCCGCGCTCCTGCGCACCTTCCTCTGCCACAAAGAGATTATGCTGCTGGATGAGCCGTTGGGTGCACTGGACGCGCTCACCCGCGCCGAGATGCAGGAGTGGCTCCTGGAGGTATGGGGCGCGCGCGTCGGCGGGCAGACCATCCTCTTTATCACCCACGACGTGGAAGAGGCGGTCTTTCTCTCCGACCGGGTGTACGTTCTCACGCCCCGCCCGGCGCAAATAGCCGCCGAGTTGCGTATCATGCTGCCGCGCCCTCGCCGCCGCAGCATGGTAACGACGCCCGTTTTCATCGCCCTGAAAGAGGCCCTGCTGGCCGCGCTGAACGCGGGGAATAGCAAGTGAAAGAAGTGGCGCGCAACGTAGTACGCCCCGCGCGCCGCATCCCATTCATCAGCAAATTGTAAGTAGGACTGTGTCAAAGTCCGCCATCGGATGAAATCCGACGGCTAAACATTTGTGTTAAGCCCGCTCTGCGGGCTTTCTAGCCTAGTTGCCGTCGGTTTCAACCGACGGTGAACGCCTCAGAGGGACGAGATTGGCACCTCTGCGCTCCACTTCATGACTTTGACAGGGCCCTAATTGTAAGCCAAACCTATTGACTTTCGCGCCCAATTGTGCTATGATTCACCAGTAGAAGGGGGCGCGTGCTATCCTTCTCACGTCCTTCATTGTCGTTATTCATCGCCAATACATAGCCTTTGCGCGTCCCCTCTTTGTTTGGTCGCGGCCATCAGATTTCCCCTGGTCGTTCTCTCCGCTGTGTAGGAGGTGAGCAGGGCCCGCTGGCGCAAGGGCTCATTCTCCGAAACATCCCTCGCACGCAAAGGAGCAAGGAAGATGAAGACGCGCCCGTTTATCCTCTTGGCAATCATTGTAGTGCTGGCCCTGCTGGTAGTCGGGGGGGGGGACGCAGTCGTTGCAGCACAGATGGCCCCCCTAGTAGTGCAAGCTCAACATAGTGCCCCCATTCTGTCTGTCAAAAGCATCGGTCAGGCTGACTCAACTCCCGATGCGCCAGCATTAACCAACCCAGACCCTCTTGTTATTGACGTAAGCTATCCTCAGGCTGATATCATCTATGGTGAGACTGTAACCATTACTCTGAGTGGAGCCAATAATGGCGGCAACTCACCACAAGCTTATTTAGTCGCGTCCTTCCCAGACATCTCCAACCTATTAGATCACAGCAATGTGACCTTTGCAGGCACCAACGCCGGGCATAATAGAGTCTATTATTATGGGGAATCGATGCCCGCATGTTACGGGACCTGCGCTCGAAGCGCTCTATATCCCTCGGTGCAAGCTTGGGATGCGCCTTGGAATGAGGGCTGGGAACGCTACTTGCGTGTCAGGGTAGTGCCCGATCGGGTAGGATTTTTCAGGATCTTCGCGAAGATGGTAGCTCAGGACAACGACAGCCAGACCTGGTTCAGGGACCCATCTTCAGGCACGCAAGATCATCAAGTCGAGTATGTATATGTGTACTCTTTCTATGTTGATGGAACCCAGCCGAGC
>JADYZS010000369.1 GCA_020853075.1 Anaerolineae bacterium
CCCCGCAGCATCAAGAACACTGTGCCCGCGCGTGAGCGTCCAGGCACGCGCCACTTTTCCGCCAGTGATGGTGAAGAAAGTGATGAGGCCCAGCAACTCGTAACTGGCGCGGATAACGCTTGCCAGGCTTGATTGCTCCAGCCCCAGGGCAGCCCGGTAATCGGCGGCCTCCTCCGGCGTCCAATCCGCCAGTTCGGCCTCGCACGTTGCGCAACAGACCAGCGCGTGGGAGCCTTCTGCCTGAGCGCGCCCGCGCACCGCTTGCGCGAACGCGCCGCCGGTAGGGAGATCGGCCTCATTGACGTTGACTACGTAGAGCCGCGGCTTCCCTGTCAGAAGGCTCAACTCCTTCAGCATAGCCTCTGTCCCATCCTCGGCAAAGAGGCGTGCGGGCTTGCCCTGGTTGAGATGAGCAACCAGATGGTGGAGTAAATCAAGTTCGGCGGCGAAATCCTTAGGTTTTGCCTTCGCCGCTCCCGATACTTTTTCAATACGCCGCTCTACCGTTGCCAGGTCGGCCAGGAGGAGTTCCGTGTCTATCGTCTCCACGTCGGCCAGCGCATCCAGTGTCGCGCTGACGTGGGGCACGTTGGCATCGGTGAAGGCTCGTACGACCATCAAAATTGCGTCTACCGTGCGGATGTGGGAGAGGAACTGGTTGCCCAGACCTTCGCCCTGGCTGGCCCCCTTCACCAGACCGGCAATATCCACGAACTCAATCGTCGTGGGCACAACCTTTTCCGGCTTGACCAGCGCTGCCAAGCGCTCCAGACGAACGTCAGGGACAGCGGCAATGCCGATATTGGGTTCAATCGTGGTGAAGGGGTAGGGTGCGACAGGCGCGCCTGCGCGCGTGAGCGCATTGAAGAGGGTGGACTTACCGACGTTAGGGAGGCCAACGATACCGATTTGCAGGCCCATGGCGAGGGTATTGTATCATAGCGCCACCCACCGGGCAAAGGAGGTGAGAGCAACTGATAGCGGTCGGCGTTTGACACCGTGCCCGTAGGGAGTATACTGGTCAATCATACGAAGGTATCCCTGTCAAGCGAGGGAGCATGAACTCTCAATCTTCCATGCAGGCAGCTGTCTTCAGCGCGCCTAATAGATTGGAGATTAGGCCGGTTCCGCGACCGCGTATTGGCCCTGGTGAACTCTTGATTAAGAGCTGGGGCGTCGGGCTCTGCGCTACCGACCTCAATAAAGTGTGGTCCGGCACGGTGCTGCCCGGCACTGTGCTGGGGCACGAGTTGGTGGGTCGGGTGGCGGAGGTGGGCGAGGGTGTAACGGAGTTCCGCGAGGGAGAAAGGGTGGCTGCGGCTCATCACGTCCCCTGCTACAGTTGCCACTACTGCCTGCGGGGGAGTTATTCCATGTGCCGCACGTACAAAGTATCAAACTTTGATCCCGGCGGCTTTGCCGAATTCGTGCGCTTATCGGCGCGCCACGTGCGGCACACGACCTTTCATCTGCCCGACGACCTACCCTTTGCAGAGGCTGTCTTCATAGAGCCATTGGCCTGCTGCCTGCAAGGGATACGGCGGGCCGGCGTGCGACAGGACGACGTGGTTTGGATCATCGGCGCCGGTTCCATCGGCTTGCTGTTGGCGGAAGCATCTTTGCTCGCCTATGCGCAGGTGGTAGTCAGCGACCTGATTGACGAAAGGCTCGCGCTGGCACGCGAGCTGGGAGCGCAGGTCGCCGCGAACCCCCAGCAGAAAAACCTCGGCGAGTTGATTCGCTCTATCAGTGATGGCCGCGGGGCCGACGTGGTCATACCTACCGTGCTTAACACGCGGGTCGTCCAGGAAGCCATTGCGTCGCTGCGAGATGGTGGGACGCTCCTCCTCTTCGCTGGCGTGCCATCTACCGGCGATGTACCCCTTGACCTTTACAAACTATGGCGGCGCGAGGTCAACATCGTGAGCAGTTATTCTCCCGACCCTGCCAGCCTGGCCGACGCCTACGGTCTTATCGCTCGCCATCGGCTGCGCGTCGGCCCTATCATCTCCCATCAGATGCCGTTAGGAGAGATCAACCGGGCGATTGAGATGGTCGCTAAGGCCGAGGCCCGCAAGGTCATTATCCGCCTGGCAGAGAGGTGACTTTTCAAACGAGAAGAAGAGACGGCTCCTCAATGGCCGCGCGCACACTCTGCAAGAATTGGGCTGCCACGGCTCCATCCAGTATCCGGTGATCGGCTGCGAGAGTGAGTTGCATCTTGGGGCGAAGGGCGATCTCACCTTGCCAGGCTACCGGCATTAGCACGGCGGCTCCTACCCCCAGGATAGCAGCCTGGGGTGGGTTGAGAATCGGGTCAAAAGACTCAATGCCGAACATCCCCAAGTTGGTGATGGTGAATGTCCCGCCCTCTACGTCGTCGGGCCGCAACGTCCCCTGACGCGCTCGCTCGGCCAGGTCTTGCAGCCGCCGGGCCATCTCCGCCAGCGGCATCCCGTCGGCTTGGTGCAGAACAGGCACGATGAGACCTTCGGGCAGGGCGACAGCGACGCCGATATTGACGTCGTCCCAGAGGTGGATACCTTCTCCGTCCAGGGTTGCGTTGACCGCCGGGTGGCGGCGTAGAGCCCACGCACAGACTTTGACGATGAGCGCGGTGAGGGATACCTTTTCTTCACTGTAGCCAGACCATCGCTCCCGTACCGTCTCTGCCGCCGTCACGTCGGCAGATAGGGTCAAATGGATGTGTGGCGCGGTCTGATAACTCTGCTGCATCCGCCGGGCGATAGCAGCCCGCATCCCCTGCAAAGGAACAACCGTACCGGCGCGCCGGGCCGGAGATGCCTGAGAGACTGCTCGGCGCACGTCGGCCTCCTGGATGCGGCCACGCGGCCCCGTTCCCGTGAGGGTCGGCAGGTTTACCTGCTGTTCTCGGGCCAGGCGCCGGGCCGCTGGCGTCGCTCTGACCTTCGCGGACGGTGGGGCCGCTTGCGCTGCCAGATAACGCTCCACGTCACTCCGGCTCACCTGACCACCCGGCCCCGTCCCCGGCACTTGAGCCAGGTCTATGGCGTGCTCTGCCGCCAGGCGGTGCGCGAGGGGCGAGGCCTTCACCGTAGTTGCCGGTTGGGAGATGGCGGCGGTCTCTTCACCTACCGATGGTTGCACCCACGCCTCGCCCGATGGGACGAGGTAAGCGATGACCTGGGTGACCGGAACCGTCTCGTTCTCTCCATGCTGAATCCCCCGCAGGATACCTGAGGCCGGGGCTTCCACCTCCATATTGACCTTGTCGGTGGTGACCTCTAAGAGGAGCTCTCCTGCGACGACCTGCTCCCCTTCCTCCTTGAACCAGTGGACGATGGTGGCTTCTTCCTGGGCCATGCCGAACTTGGGCATGATGACCGGCGTTGCCATGCTACGCCTTCCCTCTGACAACCTTGCGCACCGCCTCAATAATCGTCTCTTCTTGAGGGACGACGTGATACTCCAGGGTGCGGTTGTAGGGGATGGGGACATCCAGCCCGCCCAGGCGGATCACCGGGGCGTCCAAATA